>JBDRDE010000079.1:0-3140 GCA_043821065.1 Candidatus Omnitrophota bacterium | reverse complement strand
GGCTACCATTAATGAGCACATGATTTACGTAAAATCACAGATTTTACGTAAATCATAAGTGCGAATTAACTCCGACGAGTGCGATAAAATTTTCGAAGAAAATTTTGAGCGGCTTACGAGTCGGAGCTAAGAATTGGCCTTCGGCGAAAAAGTATAAATTGGGGACGTCTCCCACTGTTTTTATTCTTTTATTTATAATCAGTTATGAAAAGGCCTCGTACACTTTTCCGGCCATGCAGCCAGATGCAACGCCAGAAATATGTACGAGGCCTTTTTGTAACTCGTTCATTACAAACGAGTAACGAGCGTGGGAGACGTCCCCATTAATTACCCATTAATTATTGTCTTCCTCTGTTATTACTATCTCAACGGTCTTCGAGGCCTGCTCGCCATGAGAAGAGGTTGTAAATGTAACGAGATACGTCCCTGTTCTTACATGCTGCGCCGGCCAGTCTAGAGCATACTCGGCCCTTCCGGGCTTTGCGGCAGTTTCATAGAAGTTTGCTCCGGGTGGCAGGCCTGTCGCTGTTGTAGTCAGTACCTGATTGTCATTATCATGGGCTATGATCTTGGGTATGCTAAACGGCGATCCGGCCGTCCCTTCTTTTCTATCACCCGCCGTGCTTATGGTGGGAGGGGTTTGGCCCCTTTTTGATATATTGAAAGTTATCACCTGGGTATCGGTGAGCCCCTGCGGATCCCGGGCGACCAAGGTGACCACATATGTCCCGGCCTTCACATACTTTGCCGGCCAATCGAATTTGTAAGACGCTGTGGAGTATTTCGGATTTTTATTCTCTCCAATCCTCCGGAATTTCATACCTCTTGGCAGGTTATGCGCTTTGAGCGTTACACCCTTGCCGTCATAGTCTGAGGCGTATATAGAGTAGGTATAGGTCCTTGTGCCGCCAGGTATAGGTACGCGCTTGTTGCGCGGAGCGACCAGGCGATCTCCTTCGAATCCTGATATCGTATTCAGTTTGAAGCCAGCAGGCGACAATAAGAAGGCCCCAGACTCATCTATGGCCTGGGTATTTTCTCCGATTACCGGCGGGTGGTTTTTTGGCAGATCTTTTTTCTTTAGCACCTCTATCGTTAATTTTTTCGAGACCACATTGACACCATCGGTAGCCGAGAGAGTAATGACGTGCGCGCCTTCCGTTATAAACTTCGCAGGCCAGTAGATTTCCGGATAGACAATGCCGGGTTCGCTATAGTAGCCGTTTGAATAATTCTTTATCTTTATTTGCATCCCCCGGGGCACATTGCCCGGTATTATATTCGCATATTTTTTTTCGGGATCTATAACGATCTCGCCTATCGCCATGCTCGCCCCTCCATAGTGTGAAAGAAAGATACCAAACCTTTGGGTGTCTTCTATGGAGTAGGTGAAATGAGAATCATTTTGATGGTAGAAGACCGGCGGAAGATCGCGCGGCGCTGTTATCGTGATCTGCACCTTTTCCGTGTCTTTCGCGCCTTTACCGTCTTCTGCGACAAATGTCACCACATGAACGCCCTTCTTGAAAAACTTTTCAGCCCATGAGAATTGGTATTGGGCGTAGCCGGCGTGCGAGGCCTTCTTGATAAAATTCGCGCCGCTTGGAAGGCCGAGGGCCTTTATTGTTACATTGCCGCCATCCTCATCTGTTGCCACGACCTGGTGTATTATTAATGGGCCGTCCGATTTCAGCCATGGCGCTTTCTTGTTTTGTAATGCCCTTAACTTGTTTCCTATGGGCCTCAATATAGGAGGCCTATTGGGAGGCGGAGCTATGGTGAGCTTTACCTTTTCAAAGTCCTTGCCGCCTCTTCCATTGTTTGCTACGAAGGTCGCTACATAAGCTCCTTCTTTTACGTATTCTTCGGGACAGTTGAGGCTATATTCTACATATCCCGCGCTCGATGCCTTCTTTTCAAACTCAGAGCCAGCCGGAAGGTTGTGCGCTTTCAGTATCAAGTTATCACCGTCAGGCCCTATGCCGACAATCTTCTCAATAGAGAAAGGCTCTCCTTCCACGCCATCTTGTTTGCCTATAGGAAGAAGTAGTGGGCCGATCCCTAGAATGTAATTTAAGTCCGCCTGATCCATATTTATCAATGACCCCGCCATGGTGGGATCGGGAAATGTACCCGGCACGACACAATTGTTTTCATCGCACTGCGGCAAGAGATCTCTCAAGATTATAGGAGCATCCACGTCAAAGAGCTTGCCCAGAACGGCGATCTTGATCATGTTAAACTCTATCTCACCCTTTATAATAGGTATGACGATCTCAGTGTATTGATTAGATAGGCCCCGGCTGATGCACGTAGCAATCTTGAGAGCGAGCTCCGCAGTAGGGTCACCATCATCTATAAGGAGCCAATCATTAAACTGATTATCGTGCTCATTCTTTACCGATTCGATGCCCTCTAGCACGCCGTCCGCGCATGCCTTAAGAGATACCTTCGCGCTGGGCAGCATTTCAGCCGCTTTCGGTAGCGGCGTCAAGAGCTCCGGATAAGTGCTTAGTATCTCAGCGATAGAGAGATTGTTGAGTGCGTCATCCACATCCACTGCTGCCATATCATAGGCGCATACTACTTGAAGCGCAAAAGAGGCGAGATTGAGCGCAGCCTTAACTGCGCAGAGTTCACCCTGATCTATCTCATAAGGCCCGCGGCCATCATTGATGTTTACGTAATCCCTGAAGGAGGCGTCTATCTTCGAGAAGTTCTCATTTAGGGCAGCCTGTATCTCTTTAAGAAGGACTTCTTCCAGCTGCCACTGGATGTAGTCTGCATCGGGCGCATCCTGAGGTATCTGGCCTTTTATAGGAGAACGCATGTTCCATTTAATAGAGTCGAGTGAGCCCGGCGTTACGGCAGAGCCATCCTCGTTAGTAAACCCGAATGCTGTCAATATCTCGATAGCTTCATCGCCCTGGGCAAGCATGGCGATACGCGTAAGACCATACCAGAAGTTTGCTGAGGGGTGATCCGCGTCCTGAGAGAGTGCCGCCTCGAACAAGGCATGCGCAGTGGAGATGCTCCCTATGTAATCACCGTTAGCATCTACACGAAAGAGCTTTGCCTTGCCCTGCTCTACGATCCTGCTAGGGTCGGCTAAAGAAAGACTTGTTAAATTGCCAAAAAAA
>JBDRDE010000078.1:0-26182 GCA_043821065.1 Candidatus Omnitrophota bacterium | reverse complement strand
TTGGCCTGGCGATAAGTAAGGGGATCGTCGAGATGCACAAAGGCAATATGTGGGTAGAGAGCGTGCTGGGGGAAGGAACGAGTTTCGTCTTTACCATACCTAAAGACGCGGCAGAGACTAAAGGAGAGGACAAAGACCGGTAATGGCTAAAAAGATATTGATAGTCGACGATGAGAAAGGCTGGGTCCAGATACTCATGGTCAGGCTTTCGAGCTACGGTTACGAATTGAGCGTGGCCTTCGACGGCCTCCAGGCCATGATGCAGCTCAATAGAAATAAGCCCGACCTTGTGCTTCTCGATCTCTCTATGCCCGCGGGTGGCGGCTTGACGGTGCTTAAGAACATCAGACAGAACATAAAGCTTTTCAATATACCGGTGATAGTATTGAGCGGAAGAACGGATGACGCGGCGAAAGAGGCTGTTAATAAAGAGGGCGCATCCGGATATTTCGTAAAGCCCGTAGATATGGATAAGCTTAAGGAGACGATAGCCGAGCTTTTAAATGATAACGCAAAGCAGGCGGAAAGCGAAGCGCCCCACGAGTAATCGGGGGTGGGACATAAACAGCTTGCCGAATATACTCTTGTGTGTTAATATTTTATTATAATACGGAGCGCTAGTGGAATATATTACAGTAATATATATAGCTACAATAATTGCAAGTATCGCCATAGCCTTCTTCTTGGCCCGCATAGCCAGGATGTCCAGCCTGGCAAAGATAAGAGAAGGCGCCAGGGAGAGGCATCTCTCAGCCTCTCTTCTCGATGAGGAGTCTATAAAAAAGACTATATCTGACAGCCTGTACGGGGCCGTAGATTCAAAGCAGAGGCGCCAGGAGATAAGCAAGGCCGTCACAGAGATATTCGCCGATGAACTGGAGAAGAGGGTGGAGCTCAACACAAAAGAGCTCGATAAAAAATACAGCGGCGCCATCGAGCAGAAGACACAGTCCGAAGAGATCGCCTGGAAGAAATACATGAAGGTCCTCTCGGGCAAGAAAGAGACCGATGCCGTTATAAGGAGCATAGCCGAGGGCCTGCTGGTCGTGGATGGGAAGGGGAATGTCATCATGATGAACCCCGCGGCAGAGAAGATCCTCGATTCTTCCAAGAAAGACAAGATCGGAAAACCCGTGCTCGAGAATCTCAGGAAGGAGCAGATCGTCTCCATGGTAAAGAACTCTCCTGACGGGAAGGATAAGGAGATAGAGATCTTTTCCGAAGAGGACGAGACGAAGAAGGTCGTGAGGTCATCCAGCGCCGTTATAGAGGACGAGAATGGCCAGACCATCGGCATGGTCTCTGTCTTAAGTGATGTGACAAAACAGAGGGAGCTCGACCTCTTGAAGTCGATGTTCGTGGCCAATGTCACGCACGAGCTGCGCACACCGCTTGTGGCCGTACATAAAGCCATATCCCTTTTGCTCTCAAAGACAGCCGGCGATGTGAGCTCTACGCAAGAGGAGTTCCTGTCGCTAGCCGATAGGAATCTAAAGAAGCTCAGCAGGCTGATCGATGATCTTCTCGACCTGGCCAAGCTCGAATCCGGAAAGATGCAGGTAAAGCCGGTTATGACCGACATAGGGGATGTTATCAGAGACGCCGCCACCAGCCTCAGCGCCTGGGCCAATACCAAAGAGATAAAGATCGAGGATAGGGTCCAGGAAGGACTTCCTAAAGTCAATATAGACTCTCAAAGGATAGGGCAGGTTCTCAATAACCTCATAGGTAACGCTATAAAGTTCACGCCGAATGGGGGCAAGATAATAGTCGAGGCAGCCTCTAAAGATAAAGGGGAGATAGCGGCCAGCGTACAGGATAACGGCCCGGGCATACCCAAAGACGACCTCGCAAAAGTATTCGACAGGTTCTACCAGACAGGTGAGAGAAACCTCAGCGATATAAGCGGCACAGGCGTAGGCCTCTCCATCGTTAAAGAGATAGTGGAGTTGCACGGAGGCAATGTTTGGGCCGAGAGCGAGAAGGGCCAGGGAGCGAAGTTCATATTTACACTACCCGTAGGAGAGTAGATTATGGATAACAAGGATATAAAGATCCTGATGATAGACGACGAAGCCGACTTCAGGCAGCTTATGACATTCTGGCTTAAGTCGAAAGGGTACACTGTCACTACGGCGACAGATGGTAAGAGCGCTGTAGAGACCGTCAAGAAGGATCCGCCTGACGCAATATTTTTAGATCTGCGCATGCCTGTCCTTGACGGCGTAGAGGTACTAAAGAGAATAAGGAGGTTCAATAAAGACGTACCTATTATAGTTATAAGCGCCTATATAAACGATCCAAAAGCCAGAGAGCTCACATCCTATAATGTTGCGGGTGTTTTTTACAAGGGAGAGAACTTCGAGGACGCGCTCCCGCTTCTTGAGACGGCACTGAGGAGACATAAGAAGCTTAAGAAAGAGTAAGAAAATTAATTAGGTTGCGAAAAGTTACGAAAAAGTTACGAAAAGTTACGAACTGGTGCAAATAGGTAGAGTTACTAAGGGTTACTAAAGTGTTACGGTAACCATTCGTAACTAACATCGACTTTCAAGCTGTTCGTAACCATTCGTAACCAACATCCGCTTTCCGCGCCGTTCGTAACTCCTTGTAACCGCATTTGTTTTTATGAGTCAATCGACCTTGCCCTGCCCTTGACTTTTGCTAAAATCTCAGGTAAACTAGTTAACAATGGTTACCATAACTACAATCACTCCGGTATATACCAAATAATGACGAAGAAGATGGTGTCAAAAGTGAAGAGGCTAAACAACGGCGCGTTCTCTGTTAAAGAGATAATGACCAAGTTCAAGCTCTCTTACCAGACGGTCAACCACTATACCGACTTCGGCCTGCTGCCTGTCCCGCAGAAGAAGGGGAACGTGCGGTTCTACGACAGGCGCCTCGTCCATAGGCGCTTAAAGAAGATAAAGGAGATGCTGGGGGAGGGGTACTCCCTGCGGCTGATACGCAAGAAGTTGATAGGCATATGATTGCTAACAGTATGTCTCGGTTCGCGGTTTGCGGTTCGCGGTTAGCGTATATCAAAAAACGCACACCGCACACCGCTAACCGCAAACCGATAACCGCAACACTCTATATCATATATGAGCTACTATAAAGTATTGACATTCAATAAAGAGCCTTTCTCGACAAGCCCGGACCCTGAGTTCTTCTATCTGTCTAAAGAGCACGAGGCGGCGCTGACAAATATACTTATAGAGCTTAGGCTCAAAAGGGGCCTATCCGTTATCCTGGGTGATGTCGGCACGGGGAAGACGAGCCTTACAAGAAAGCTGATACATGAGCTGAAGGAGAGGGACGATATTGTCTTCCATATTATCCTGGACCCATCCTTCGAGAACGAGCAGATGTTTTTGACATCCCTGGCAAGAAACTTCGATATTAATATAAACAACAGTGAGCCGCTCACTTTACTGGACCTTAGAGAAGCATTGGAGAGATTTCTATTTCAGAAAGGCGTTACAGAAGATAAGACCGTTACATTGATCATCGATGAGGCCCAGAAGCTGGACCATACCTCTCTCGAGGTCCTGCGCGTCCTATTAAATTACGAGACTAACAAATTCAAGCTTCTGCAGTTGGTCCTCTTGGGACAGCTTGAGTTGTATTCAAAGATAATAGATATACCAAATTTCTTCGACCGTATAAGTTTTAAATACACGCTCAACCCCCTTGACCTCAAAGAGACAAAAGAGATGATAGAGTTTCGCATAAGACAGGCGGGTTACGAGGCAAATATGAAGCTCTTCTTGGATGATGCCATCAGGGAGATACACGAGCAGAGCCGCGGCTACCCCAGGCAGATCACGATGCTGTGTCACAAGGCGCTTAAGAACGTCGTTTTGCGGAACAGATACGTGGTTGACGCCATATCTGTTAGAGAGATAGTCGAGGAAGAGAAAAGGGCGGGATGGCACAGAAAGAACGCAGTACTCCAGAAAAACAACTTTTAAAGCTCCTTGAAAAAGACGGCGCATCAGGGGCGTCTGTAAAAGGCAAGGCGGCAAGAAAGAGGGGCCCCGGGCTCTTCTCCCCGGGCGCGTGGAAGGGCAGGTTCTTCTTCTTCAAAGACGGCTTGTCAAAAGGCGCGGGTGTGAGGCAGTTCGATATCAAGTCTGTAAATAGGATGCTCATTCTTTCGATCACCGCCCTTATCGGGTATTTCTCGTTTACGCTTTACGACTCTATATATAATATGAAAACGCTGCCGAACCTGGCTGCAGGAACGAAAGATGCCCTTAAATCGGCGGCCTTTCCCGCGGTATCGCCTTTAAGGGCCGTCTCATACTACACGGAAAAGGTGATCGAAAGGAATATTTTCAGGATGGGCACGACCGACATAACCGTTGTAGAGGAAGTAGTTAACGTGGAGCCGGCTGAGGAGACTATAAGGGAGCTTATGCAGAACCTAAGGCTTGTCGGTATATCATGGTCGAGCAACCCGGACGCCATGATAGAAGATACAGAGGCAGTGCGGACATTCTTTGTGAAGAGGGGTCAGATGATAGGAAAATTGAAAGTCCAGGCGATATCCCAGGATAAAGTGATATTGAGCTACGAAGGCGCGGAGGCGGAGCTTAAATGAGTAATAATACTGTCATTGCGAGAAGGCATAGTTTTCTACAGGCCGACGAAGCAATCCAGGATGTCCTAGATTGCTTCGTCGTTGTATCTAAACAGTGGCTCCTCGCAATGACGTTCTCGGTTCTCGTACTGTTCCTATGCACCGCTGTCTACGCCCAGGATGATGGCGCCTATTTGACACAGGCCTTGACCGACGAATCGGCGCTTGGCGGTGCCCAGGTCGATTTTATAGACGAAGGCATGGAAGGCAAGATCTCTCTCGATTTGCGCAATATCGATATAAACGACGCCTTGAAGTTCTTGGCTACAAAAGCGAGGCTCAATATAATCACGACAAAGAAGGTCTCCGGAAGGATCACGTTATCGGTACAGGATGTTTTCGTAAAGGATGTCTTCGACATAATGCTCAGATCGAACGAACTGGCGTACCTGAAACAGGGCGAAATATATAATATCATGTCCGAAGATGAGTATAGGGGACTGGTGGGGAAGAAGTTTTCCGACATGCGCGAAGTCAGGATATTCAGGCTGAAGTACGCTATACCGGAACAGGCGTTCACATTGCTCGATACGATGAAGAGCGACATAGGCAGGGTGCTCGTTGAGCCTGATTCGGGAACGGCCCTTGTAATGGATACTCCGGAGAATATCAGGACGATCGAAAACGCCCTCATGACGCTCGATAAAGAGAATATCGTTACCGTATTCGAGCTCAAGTACGCCAGGGCTATAGATGTCGAAGAGCAGCTCAGGAGCCGCCTAGACGCCAAGAAGGTCGGTACGATAAAGGCGGACGAGCGCGAGAACCTCGTTATAGTGCAGGCCCTCCCGGACAGGATGAGCGAGATCGAGAAGCTCATAGAGGCTCTCGATCAGAAGACCAAATCGGTCCTGATAGACTCCCGGATCATAAACGTCAGGTTTATTGACGGCACGGATTGGCAGTTCAGGTGGGAAGGGCTCTTTAACGTAGGAATAAAATACGGCCTTACATATTTTGGTTCCACGCCCTTTGCCGCTATCCAGGCTGCCGGCGACGCCTTCAGGACAAGGACCCAGGTGACGGATGCCTTAGATAATAACATAGGCTCTTATCCTTTTAGCGGTACGACGGACGACCTGAACTCAAGTTCGCAGGTTGCGCCCGGGGAGTCGATGCATGTAGGTATAATAAATAGGAACAGGGATTTCGACCTCTTCTTTAGATGGCTGCAGACCGTAGGAAATACTCAGCTTCTCTCTAACCCAAGGATAGCCGTTATTAACAACCAGGAGGCGAGGATACATGTGGGGCAGCGCGAGGCCTATGTTACAACGACCACAACGACCGGCCAGACGACGACGACCGTATCTGAAGAGGTCACATTCGTGGATGTCGGCATACAACTCGCTGTCACGCCAACCATAAACGACGATGGTTACATAAGGATGAAGATAAAACCTGAGATATCGGCTGTTACGGATACCCTCATAACACCTACCGGCAACCAGATACCGATCATCGATACATCGACCGCGGAGACCACTGTCCTGGTCAAAGACGGCGCCACTATTATTATCGGAGGCCTGCGCCGTGATGTGAAGACTGTGGCCAAAAGCGGGGTCCCGTTTTTAAGCGACCTGCCCCTTGTAGGGAGGTTCTTCAGAACGAGCTCGGATGGAGTGGATACGGCTGAGCTGATGATAATGATAACACCCACTATAGTTGAAGGAGATTCACTGGTTACAGGCGAAGATGACAGAAAGAAGAAGCATGAGTCAGGCAAGGATTACAGGGAGTACCCCGGATTCACCGAAGACGCAGGATTCGATATGCCGAAGTCAGAGCCAGAGAAGATGATGAAGCCATATAGGGCATATGATGCCGACGATAAAAAGAATTAACCCTGTCATTGCGAGAAGGCATTGTTAACGCATAGGCCGACGAAGCAATCTAAGACATCCTAGATTGCTTCGTCGCCATGTGCCAACAGTAGCTCCTCGCAAAGACGAGATTGGAGACCGCGATGGATAAATTTAAGATATTAATAATACTGATAATAGTCTTTATATTCGCCGAAGGCGCCGGGCTTATATATTTCGCAAATAAGTCACAGAAGATAAAGAAGGCCAAGCCTGCCATCGATGTAGCAGCGATACAGCAAGAGAAGAGCGATATGGATCGGAAGTTTGAAGAGCTCTCTTTAAAGTACAAAGCCGTGGAGAAAGATCGCAATAACCTCCTCGTGCAGACGAAACGACTCATTGCCGAGAAGAGCGGGTCCGAAGAGAGCAAGGCGGCTTTGGAGAAGTTCGAGACGATGAAGAAGCTCTTCGATAAAGAAAAGATGGAGATCGAGAAGCGAGAGCTGGAGCTCCAGGCCGAGATCGACAGCCTGAAATCGGAAAAGATGGCGCAGCAAGCGGCGTTGGATGATCAGAAAGCCGAACTGGAGAAGAAGAAGGCCGCCCAGGGTCTGACCCAGGCGAAAGAGGTAGAAGAGGATTACAAGCGCAAAGTCACAGACCTGGAGAAGAAGAACAAAGTAAAACTAGCCGCGTTACAGAAAGAATATAAGAAGCTCCAGAGCGAATTTAAGAAGGCAAAGCGCGAGACGCGCAAACACGAGAGAGATCTGGGAAAGGCCGAGAAGAGGATAGCCGCGCTTCGCATAAGCGGTGATGAGTATAAAGGCAAGTTCATGGAGGCAGAGAAGAAGAATAAAGATCTCGTGCGCGAAGCCAGAGACCTTCCGCGGAAGTTCTCAGAGATGGCGAGGCAGAACAAGCAGCTTGTTAGAGAGACGGCCCAGATGCACTACAATCTCGGCGTATTTTATACAAACAGCAAAGAGTACAAGAGGGCAATATCCGAATTCGTCAAGTCTACGGAGATCAATCCAAAGGACGCGCATTCGCACTTCAACCTGGGCTATATTTACGGCGAGTATTTTGCTGACAGGGCTAAAGCCATAGAGCACTTCAGGCATTATCTGAGATACGCCGAGAGCAACGATAAAGATGTAGACTGGGTAAAGAAGTATCTTCTTACATGGGAGACGTTCGACAACATAAAGCAGGATAGAATAAGGTAATATTTATTATATGTATTACAGGTTTTTAATAGGCCTTCTTATAACTACGACTCTTCTTTTCTGCTATACCGGCAGGCTTTATGCTGCGGGAAGCGTAGAGCTTATAGTCTTTGCGGATAAGGATGAGTATACCCTGGGCGAGCCCATCAGCCTCACATTCAAGCTCAAGAATAAAGGCAAGGACCCTGTCTATGTCAATAACAGGATGTATCTAAGCTCAAAGGAAGCCCCCGCGGACCAAAAAGATATATATCTATCCGTGATATCTCCAGAAGGAGAGGAGCTCGCCTATAAGACATCTTATGAGACGGGCCTCCCAAGGACCGACCACTTTATCCTGCTCGAGCCGGGCGGTGAGATAGAGCGCGAAAGAAAACAGGGCATAAAACACCTCTTCGATTTTGAAAAAACCGGTAAATATAAGATCACGGCTGTCTATCAGAATGTCTTCGGTAAGGAGATAGGGATCGACGCCTTTAAAGAGAAGATCAAATCCAAGCCTATCACGATAAAGATCGTTGAGAAGGAGAAGGAATAGTGAGTAGCCGCCACACTGTCATTGCGAGGAGGCCTAGTTTTCTACGGGCCGACGAAGCAATCCAGGACGTCCTAGATTGCTTCGTCGCCGCATGTAAGCGGGGGCTCCTCGCAATGACACTCCTAGCCCTGTGTTCGACCACCGTTGCTGCGCAGGAGCCCCAAAAGCGGGACCCCAACATAATAGGCGAGGCGTTCGGCAAGCCGGTGACCGCCCGGGAGTTCCATTATTACCTTATCACTTCATCCATCTTTACGCGCACAGGTATCGAGGATAGGGATGAAGAGGAGGTGCGTGCGGAGGCCTGGCAGAACCTCGTGTATAGACATGAAGCCGGAGAGCTTGGGGTCACCGTATCAAATGAGGAGCTAAAGGAACAACTCACGCGCCTTATGGCGGAGAAGGACGTAGAGTACGGTACGGACGCGTACAGAATGTGGCCCCAAGAGAACCTGAGAGAGGATACAGCCACGTTCGAAAGGAGGATAGAGGACCTCCTCATAGTAAATAAATTCCTCTCTGAGAAGGGCAATCCGGAGATCACTGTCACCGAAGACGAGATGCTGCAGAAATTCAAAAACCAGTATAACTCTTTTGAGTCCGAATATATAAACTTTGATACTGAAGACGAGGCGAAAGAGCACGCGAAGAAGTTCACGGCCAAGCCGGCTCTCTGGAAAGAGATGTGGGACGAGAAGAAGCCGCTCGGGCAGAAAGGGGCTTCCTGGATAAACACCATGTCTCTAGAGGCCCTCATAGACCTTTGGAAGATACCCAAGGAGGACGCTTACCGTATACTAGAGCACGAAAACGGCAATTTCATACCAGCGAAGTACTTTTACGGCAACGCGGTCTTCAGGCTTTTACAGAAAAAAGAAGCCGACATGGAGAAGTATGACGAAAAGAAGAAAGAATACTATAAGAACACAATGACGATGTATAGAAAGCGCTCGATAGCAAAAGAGTACTTCGAGGACCTCTTCAAGCGGGCCGGCTATAAGGATTTCGTCTGGCAGGAGCGGCAGGCGCAGAAGATAGACGGGCTTAAGTCTAAATCATCGCTTGCCTTAGAGACAAATCATGGTATAATAGAGCTAGAGTTGTTCTGTGACAAGGCGCCCTATGCCTGTGAGAACTTTATAGGGCTGGTGGAAAAAGGGTATTATGACGGCATCCTGTTCCATAGGGTCATAAAAGACTTTATGATACAGGGGGGCGACCCCACAGCTACAGGTACCGGCGGAGAGTCCATATGGGGCAAGCCTTTCGTGGATGAGGTGAGCGACGACCTCACATTCGATAAGCCCGGGATCCTGGCGATGGCCAATTCAGGGCCGAATACAAATCAGAGCCAGTTCTTTATAACTACAAAGGAGACACCCTGGCTTAATAAGAAGCATACGATATTCGGACATGTAATATCCGGATATGACGTTGTGGAAAAAATAGAGGAGCTCCCTGTAGATGCGGGCAAGAAGCCTACGGGGGAAGCGAAGATAATAAAGGCTTATATCAAAAATAAAGATTAACGCAAAAGTGCACAGGAGGCGTAGAATGGATAGGAAGTTCTTACAGAGATGTTCATTTTTATCATTCATAGTAATTATCTGCATATTACTCGGTATCGTTTTTCACTCTCAAGCAAAAGAACCGACTCAAGTAAAAGAACCGACTCAAGTAAAAGAACCGAAGCCCCTCACAGCAGAGCAGAAGAAAGAACTCGCACAACAAGCCAAGATCGAGCTAAACGGCACCGCTTGGGATATTACCATGAAGATGATGGCTTCCGGAGAGGGCAACATAAAGAGAAAAGAGATCAAGGATACGCTCACTTTTCAAAATATGACGGTATTATCTGAAGAGATGAAGGGCAAGGGATTCTTGCCTACAAACTACTCTATTAGGGTAAAGGGCAGAGACAACGAGATCATAGTCTGGGAGACTATGCAATCGAGCGAGTCCAAAGGTATAGCCTTCTGGCGCGGTGAGAAGACAAAAGGTTCGGACAGAATGCGCGGTGTCCTGAGCTGGCATATAAACGACAACAAGAAAGAGGACTACTCTTATAGCGGCACACAAAGGGTGGTAGTAGAACCGGCGCCTGAGCCTGTTATCGAAGAAGAGGCCAAAGTTGAGGAGATCGCGGAAGTTATAGCGGAAGAGACGGCCAGTGGTCTCCCGCAATCAGTGGAGAAGAAGGCGGAGCCACAAGCGGTCATGGAAGCAGTGAAGGCTGAGCCGGTTAAAGTGGTGCCGAAGGCGGTTGCGCAGAAGACGGCTCCGGCGAAAGTTGAAGCGAAGAAGAAGGGCTGGTGGCAGAGGTAGAAGTGCCCCACGAGTGTTCACAAGGGTGTGGTAGATTCAATTGTCATTCCGGTTGCGAGCTGTTGTTAAGTAAATCGGCGAGCATACCGGAATCTGGATTCCGGCACTCGCCAGTTGCATACGAGGCTCGGCCGGACTGACAGAGAACCGTAATAAAAGTAGGGGGGGGTAATGAGATGAAAAATTTAGCGAATGCACTTGTTGTTGCAGGCATTTTACTTGCACTATATTCTATGTTGGGAAGATTTATGGGATCAGGTCCGGCGGTCGGCCTGGGTATGACTCAGATAAAGGCGTCTTCAGGCCTTGTAGTGGCCAACCTGCTGGTAACGCTCGGCATAGCCGTAAAACTCTGGGATAAATAGGCCTATACCGTATCTATAATCACAAATATGAAGCATTTGTTATTCAAAGCCATAGCGGTTATATTATCTATGGCTTTGTTTCTTTTATGCACAGAGGTTGTGCTGCGCATTTTTGGGCCGGACCACTGGAGTCTTCCCAATATAAGCAAGGAGTACTATACAAACCCGAGGGGATACCATGGGCTTTTGCGCGAAGAAGAAGGCAGGGCGGTTTACGGATTGATAGCTAACATGAGTGTCGAGGGGTACAGGCTTCCCGATGACGGCTCAACCAAGACAGCGGATATTTCAGGAACGGATAACATGATCTTAGGGTTGGGCGATTCATTTACATTTGGCCGTGGAGTGAAATACGATGATCTCTACCTCGCCATATTGAGAAAAACCTTAAACGAGGGGGGCTATAATTGCGAAATACACAACTGCGCCAGGATCGGAGCCAATGTGGCCGATGTTTTCAGTATTTACAAACATGTTTCGTCACATACCAAATACAAGTTAGTTATATACGGGTTTGTTCCAAACGACTTTATTCCTGCGGGCGCGGATGAGATCATCGGACATGATTTCATAGATTTTGACAATAGATCCTTCCGACTCAGTTATTTCAGAGAGCGTTCGAAATTGTATGATTTTATATCTTCTCTCATTGAAAAAAAGAGGCTCACTAGCGTGACGCGACTGAGATACCTGGATGCCTATAAAGACAGTGGCGCGGAGGATGGGTTCAGGATCATTAAACAGCTTAACAGAGATATAAAAGAGAGCGGAGGAAGACTCTCTATAGTATTATTCCCGCTATTGCACGATTTTAAAAAGTATTATTTTATCGATATTAATGAGAAGATGAAGAGTTTTTGTGAGAATGAGGGGATAGAGATATTAGACCTCTTGCCCGCATTTTCACAGTATAGCGCCGAAGACCTATGGGTAAACCCAGCCGACCACCATCCTAATGAAATAGCGAACAAGATCGCTTCGGAGGAGATCTACAGGTTTATGAAAGCCAGTGGCCTTCTTGACACGCTCAGCCGATATAGCGGTACAACGGAGTAAGATGGTATCTATACTGGGAATATCCGCTTTTTATCACGACAGCGCCGCGGCGCTCGTCCAGGACGGGCAGATCGTGGCCGCGGCTCAGGAGGAGAGGTTTACGCGCAAAAAGCACGATTCTTCTTTCCCGAAAAACTCTATCGAATATTGCCTGAAAGAGGGCAAAATCGATAGGGATGACATCGATTTCGTCGTCTTTTATGACAAACCTTTTCTAAAATTTGAACGGCTTCTCCAGACGTATCTGGCGTACGCCCCTTATGGGATCAGGTCGTTTCTAAGCGCGATAACTTTATGGGTAAAGGAAAAACTGTGGACGAAGCAGCTTATAGAGTCTTTTCTGGGACGCGGCAGGCGGATATTGTTCCTTGAGCACCATCAATCGCACGCGGCCTCAGCGTTCTTCCCGTCACCTTTCAAGGAAGCGGCGTTTTTGACTCTGGACGGCGTTGGTGAGTGGGCGACAGCGAGTTTTGGGGCAGGCAGCGGCAACAGGATCGAGATCACCGACGAGATACGTTTTCCCCACTCACTGGGGCTTCTTTACACCGCGTTTACCTATTATACCGGCTTCAGGGTAAACTCGGGCGAGTACAAGATGATGGGGCTGGCGCCCTATGGAAAGCCTAAATACAAGGATCTTATCCTAAGAGAACTTATCGACCTGAGGGAAGACGGTTCATTCAGGCTCAATATGAAGTATTTCAATTATTGCGCCGGTCTTACAATGGTTAACAGGCGCTTCGAGAAGTTGTTCGGCGCCCCGCCGCGCGCGCGCGAATCGCGGCTGACACAGCGTGATATGGATATAGCCCGGTCCATACAGGAAGTCACAGAAGAGGCGATGCTGCGCATGGCGCGCCATGTTTATAAAGAGACCGGGCGGAAGAACCTATGTCTCGCGGGCGGCGTAGCGCTTAATTGCGTGGGAAACGGGAAGATATTACGGGAAGGCCCATTCGACAATATCTGGATACAGCCCGCTTCCGGTGACTCTGGGGCGGCGTTGGGGGCGGCGCTCTTCGCGTGGTACCAGTATCTGGACAATGAGAGGAAACCGGACGGCAGGAGCGATTTCCAGAGAGGATCATATCTCGGACCGTCGTTTGATGAGGACTATATAAAGTCATATCTGGATGCCGAGAAGGTTCCGTATTCATACCTGGAGGACAAGGATATACCCGACAGGATGGCCGACCTTATAAATGAGCAGAATGTTATAGGCTGGTTCCAGGGGCGTATGGAGTTTGGCCCGAGGGCATTGGGAAACCGCTCCATAATAGGTGACGCGCGCTCGCCCGAGATGCAGGAGAAGATGAATCTCAAGATAAAATTCAGGGAGAGTTTCCGGCCGTTCGCCCCGTCGGTGCTTAAGGAAAAATCCGCGGAGTATTTCGATATGACCGCCGAGAGCCCGTACATGCTTTTGGTCGCGCCTGTTAAGGGGTCTGCGCGCAAAGACGCAGCCAAGCAGCTTGACCGGCTGTTCGGGCTGGATAGACTGCGTGTAACGCGCTCTTCTATCCCGGCGGTTACGCATGTGGATTTCTCAGCGAGGGTGCAGACCGTTGACAAAGAGCGCAATCGGCTGTATCATGCTATAGTGGAAAGGTTTTACCGGAAGTACGGGTGCCCTGTTATAATAAATACATCTTTCAATGTGAGGGGCGAGCCGATCGTATGTACCCCAAAGGACGCCTACACGTGTTTTATGAGAACGAACATGGATTACCTGCTAATGGGTAATTTCCTTATAAAAAAGAGAGAACAGAAGCCCCTGGACAAGGACATCGACTGGCTGAGGGAATATGAATTGGACTGAGGTTACGCGCGGAGTTCGCGGTCTCCTGAGGGCTATACTCAATGCGTGGATAGCGCTTGGTAATATGCTGGGCCGGCTTGCGACGAGAGCTTTTTTAATCGCGGTATTTTACGCTATAGTGACGCCGATCGGGCTTATGGCGCGGGTCTTCGAAAAAGATTTCCTGGATCTGAGGTTTGGGGGTAACGCCCAAACATACTGGACCAAGAAGAGGCCCGACGGCCGCGGGAATGGGCGCTACACGGACCAATACTGATGAGCAAATTATCCATAATCATGGAGTTCTTGAGATTTTTGCGCGCCGAAAAGAAGTGGTGGCTGATCCCTATAGCGCTCATACTGATCTTTTTGGGGGCGTTGATAGCCTTGACGCAGGGCTCGGTGCTGGCCCCATTTATTTACCCGTTGTTTTAATCCTTAAATAAGAGGCATGGAACTATGAAGAGAGCGACCGTCCGATGGCTGGATAGCAATATTGGCCGCCCGATCTGCCTTATCCTTACCATGCACAGAAAGATCCGCGATATCCTCGCGCGAAACGCCAAGCCGTACGTGAAGCCCTCGAAGATACTCTTTATAAAATTGATAGAGCAGGGATCTACGGTATTGGCTTATCCCGCGCTAAAGCGCGCTGGGGAGTTTGTAGGTGTGGATAATGTCTATTTTCTCGTGTTTACGAAAAATCGCCCGATATTGGACTTGCTGGGCGCCGTGCCGCCCTCCAACGTTATCGAGATAGACCCTAGGAGCTTTATAAGCTTTGCCCGCACCGCTGTGCTGGCCCTGCGGGAGATAAGAAGAAGGAAGATAGACGCCGTGATAGATATGGAATTCTTCGCGCGCGCGTCAGCCATATTATCATATCTGTCAGGAGCCAGTAAAAGAGCAGGGCTCCATCTTTTCGCGTCAGATGGGCCGTATACCGGTAACCTTTTTACTCACAAGATGGTGTATAACCCATACATTCATACAAGGGTCTACTTTGTATCTCTGGTAGAGGCGCTCAAACATGCCCCGGCCGCGGCAAATAACCCGATGATATTCAAAGTACCGGAGGCCGAAGAGAGCGTGCCGTGTTTCTCACCCGGTGAGGATGAAAAGGCGGCGCTGATCATGAAGCTCGGGGGATCTGACCGCGGCTTGCCGGGCAGGCCCATTATCATATTGAATCCTAACATAAGCGACCTTATACCAATGAGGAGATGGCCTCAGGATAATTTCATAAGACTGGGCGGGTTGATCAGGAAAGCGTTCCCGGAGGCCACAATAGTGATCACCGGCACCGAAGACGAGAAGGAAGGGGCCGGTGTGGTCGCCGGTGGCATAGAAGGGGCTATCTCTCTGGCCGGGATCACCTCGTTGAGAGAGTTACTCACCCTTTATTGCGTGGGCGAACTTTTGGTGACCAACGATTCAGGGCCGGCGCATTTCGCAAGCCTGACTCCCGTTAAGGCCATAATACTCTTTGGCCCGGAGACCCCCGCGCTTTACGGACCGCCTGATCAAGCGGCGGAGGTCATCTCAACCGACCTTGTCTGTAGCCCGTGCGTGAATGTATGCAACCAGAGAAAGACCATATGCCAACTGGGCACTTGCATGAAGGATATCAAGGTTGAAGACGTCTTCAGCACGCTAAAAAGGTTATTGTGATATATGTCCGGGAATAAAACCGTATTAATAGCGGGGTTGTTATTACTGGCTTTGGGTTTCGCCCTTTATGGCGGTTCAGTAAGCGGTAAATTCGTATGGGACGACGAAGACCTGGTAAAGAACAATATCTTTATTAAAAAATGGTCATACGCGCCTAAGATATTTACCACAGACGCGGAGGCGGGCGTCGGAAAGAAGAGCGCGCTCTACCACCCTGTTCAGATACTCAGCTACAGGTTAAACTATTTTTTATCCGGGTTAAACCCCGCGCCTTACCACGTGACCAATATAATCCTGCACATCCTGGTGTCGTTGGCTCTGTTTTGGATTATAAGCCTCCTATTCCAGGATAAAGTCCTTTCTCTGTTAACAGCGGCTCTTTTCCTTGCGCATCCCGTCCACACCGAGGCCGTGGCGTATATATCGGGAAGGTCGGATATGCTCGTGGCGCTCTTCATGCTCTTGGGGCTTGTCTTTTATGTAAAGTATCTTGAAAGAGCGAAGTTCGTTACATATGTCTGCGCGCTCGCGTGCTATGTGTTGGCGCTTTTCTCAAAAGAGCTCAGCCTGGCCTTTCCCATAGCCCTGCTCCTTTATCATTACGCGTTTAAGAAGAAAGTCAGGGCCGCGGCATTTACGCCTATGGTGTGCGCGGCGGCGGTTTATATTTTCCTGCGAACGGCTGTACTTAAGATCCCGGCACCGCATACACTGGCCGCCACATCTTTTTTAGAAAGGCTGCCCGGTTTTTTTGCCGCGATGACCAATTACATGAGGCTGTTGTTCTTGCCGTTGGATTTGCATATGATATACGCCAACAGGACATTCAGTTGGTTTTACCCCGGGACTCTATCAGGCGTATTGATAGTTTCTTGTTTATTGTGGCACGCCCTTAAAAAAAGAGAAGAGAATAAATTGACGTTCTTTTCCATTAGCTGGTTTTTCATATGGCTGCTACCGCTCTCAAATCTATATCCAATAAACGCCTATATGGCCGAGCACTGGCTATATGTGCCGTCGATGGCCTTTTCTCTCATGCTGGCGAAGGCCTTAATGTCGTTACCCGGCCGGAACAAAAATCGGCGAATCGGCTTTCATGTTTCCGCAGGTATTCTCACCGCACTCCTCGCCTTCTATTCTTTTTTAACCATCAGGCATGCCGGTTACTGGAAGGAGCCGGCGGCGGTTTATGAGAGGGCGTTGAGATTTTCTCCGGATAACGCCGGTATATATAATAATCTCGGCAACACGCACAGGGGCGCGGGCATGATGAAGAAGGCTATGGACTCCTACGAGACGGCCATCAGGGTAGATCCGGGATCCGCGGCCGCTTATAACGGGATGGGAGGACTCTTAAGCGAGATAGAAAAAACGAAGGAAGCGCTGGAATTTCTCAAAAAGGCCGAAGCGCTCAAGCCCGGGGACGCAGATATATACAATAATCTTGGCATCGCGTATCTACAAATGGGCGACGAGAAAGAGGCGGAAGCGTATTTCAAAAAAGCCTTGGAGGCCAACCCATTCCACGCGCTCACTTATAACAGCCTAGGAAATCTCTATAATTCAAAAGGGGATACGGAAAAGGCGGTAGAGGCATACGCCAAGGCCGTGGAGATATCCCCCGATTACGCGGCCGCTTATTATAACCTGGGCAGGGCCTACATGGGCGCGGGCAAAACCCACGAGGCCGTAGCTTCATTCAAGAGATGCCTCAAGCTCGATCCGGCTTTTATCATGGCCTATAGCGATCTTGGAACGGTGTACCATATCATGAATGATAACACCCGGTCAGAAGAGACGTTTAAGAAGATCATAGAGATAGACCCGGGGAACCCGGGCGCGCTTGTAAATTTGGCCAATATATACATAGCCAAGGGTATAGTAGGCGGATACGGCCGGGCAGAAGAACTGCTGCAAAAAGCTATCAGCATGGACCCGGCATACGCGGCGGCCTATAACAGCCTGGGGAATATTTATGTCTTGGAGGAGAAGAACGAAGAAGCCGTCGATTTATATGTGAAGGCCATTATGATAGACCCCGAATACGCGGAAGCGCACAGCAATTTGGCGGTAGTATATTACTACGAAAAAGAGTACGGCCTGGCTATCGAGCATTACGATAAGGCGATAAGGCTCGGCGCTCCGGAGAACCAACGGTTTTTGGAGATGCTGAACGCGCATAGGCGATAGGCGGTTTATGAAAAAGTGGCATTTTATCTTTTTGGCTTTTCTGACAACGTTTGCTGCCGCGATCTTTTTAAACACATTGGCGGCCCCATTCATGTGGGATGATGAGACGGTTATTCTAAAGGATGACTATGTCAAAGACCTTAAGAATATACCGTTCTTCTTTACGCCCAGTTACTGGAAATACGCCTTTTTGTCAAAGAAGTCCGAGTTTATTAGTGACCTTCCTACCCCTTACCGGCCGATAACAGCTGTTAGCTTTGCCGTTGACTATGCTATCTGGCGGTCTAACCCCTTCGGATATCACCTGACGAATGTGCTGGTCCATGTATGTAATTCGGCCCTGGTCTATTTTCTCACTTACTCGCTTATAATGAGGTATAAAGGAAAAGAAGAGAAGGCGGGGGATAGCGAAGCATGGGTATATATTCTCGCCTTTCTCTCAGCCGCCTTTTTCGCCGCTCACCCGGCTCATACGGAGTCGGTCAGCTGGATAAAGAACCGCTCGGACCTATTGTGTTTGACATTCTTCATGTTGGCGACAATCTTTTTTTTAAAACGTCGTCAGTCGGCGCTTGTTTTTTTTGTCGCGGCGCTATTTTCAAAGGAGACGGCCGTTATTCTGCCGATCATCTTATTTTTATACACACTCATATTTGTGCGGAAAGGCGAATACAAGGCAGCCGCCAAGAGACTGGCGCCTTTTTTCCTGATAGCGGGCCTCTACATACTTTTCAAATATTCCGTTCTCGGCACAATCGGACGGACGGATGCCGCGCCGCGCATAGGCCTTTACGTGAATTTATTATCCGTGTCTAAGACTCTCGGCGCCTACCTGAAAGTGCTCGCCTTGCCGTATGGCCTTAACGCGGAACGCCTTTTTATCATACCAAAGTCATTCTTTGAGCCGGCTGTCCTCTTTTCGACGGCCTCGATACTCGCGTTCTTATGCGCGGCGGTGATGGTGTCCCGGAGTAAATGGGAACATCGTAACCTTTTCTCATTTGCCATATTATGGATCTTCGCCACGCTCATGCCTGTATCCAATATCTTTTTCATATGGACGAGGCCTATCGCGGAACAACGCCTTTATATACCTTCTGTGGGGTTCTGCCTTATCCTGGCGCTGGCGTTTGACGCACTATGCGGCGTCAAGGCGCGCTTGCCAGGCTTCGGAAGCATCAGGGGTAAAGCCGTGTTTGCGGCGGCGGCCATCCTGATATTTTACGCTACAACCGCGGTCTTGAGGAATATTGACTGGCAGGACCCGGCGAAGTTATGGCTAAAAACGGTAGAGAGCTCACCGGGAAGCGGCAGGGCGCACAATAACCTGGGTACCGCTTACGAGAGGACGGAGAGATACAGAGAAGCAGAAGACGAGTTTAAAATGGCCATCGAGATAGATCCATATGATCCTTTGGCTCGGAACAATCTGGGTGTTGTGTACCGCCGCACAGGGCGCCTTGACCTCGCCTTGGAACAGTTCCGCAAAGCCGCGGAACTTAACCCATATTATGGCGAGGCGTTCGGTAACGCCGGTGAGGTTCTGTACGCGCTTGATGGCGTAACTGACGAGGCGCTGTTCTATTTCAAGAAGGCGCTTGATCTCATGCCGGGTAACGCTGATGCTTACAAAAACCTGGGAGAGGCCCTCTTCTACGCGGACCCGGGAAGGGCCAGCGAGGCCATAGGTTTAAGCCTGAAGGCGATCGAGCTCGACCCGGGCCTTACAACGGTTTATTATAATCTGGGGATCATGTATGGTTCATTGGCCCTCTACGAGAAGGCGGAAGCGTATTACAAAAAGGCCATAGAGCTTAAACCGGATTATGCCGAGGCCTACAACGCGTTGGGGGCGATGATATATAACGCGGAACCGAATAAGGTATATAAAGCCATGGAGTTTTGCAAAAAAGCGGTCGATCTTAAAGACGATCTCGCGGACGCCTATTACAATTTGGGATTGATGTCAAACTCCCTGGGCATGTTCGAAGAGGCCGTCTCCTATTGCGACAGGGCCGTAAAGCTCGTTCCCGGACACGCGAACGCGCATAACTCGCTCGGCGTAGCGTATCGCAACGCGGGGCGGTATGATACGGCGATCGAATGCTTTAAGAAGGCCATTGAGATCGAACCTGGATACCTCGCGGCTCACAACAACCTCGCCCTGACATATTATCACGACAAGAAGTCCTACGATCTGTCAAAAAAAGAGTGGGAAGAGGTCCTGAAGATATCGCCCGGTAACGCGGCAGCGGAGAATTACCTTAGATTGTTAGACGAGCGTTGACCTCCCGCGGTATCTTTACGCGCTTTGCGTACGAGCAAGCAGGCCAGGCAGAAAATCAAGGTCAGCAAGCTTACCGTCAGTCCGGCGTAAAAAGCTTTTGGGCGGTAATTAAGCGTAACATGCCCGTTAACTGGCTTGTCGAGCGCTATGCCCAGCAGGCCATTGGCGTCAAAGATGGCCCCGGGATCGGCCGTCCAATCCCTGTCGTAATTCTGGTTTACCACAAGCTTATCCGGATAGATCTGCCCGATGTCTATCACTATCTCATCCGTATTCCACTTCACGCTCTTTACCCTGTTTCCCGCGTGGTCCCTGAAGAAGCACTCGCCCTTATAACCGTCAAGGCGCAGCACCCCGTTTCTTTCGGATATATCGCCCCTAAAGTCCTTCCAGTATTCACCGTAGCCTATGAGCACCCCGTATTTGGCCGCCGCGTATGAAGGCAGCGGGATATCGCAGAACCAGTCTATAAGGCCTATATTTTGCCTTACAAGGTAGTACTGAATGCCGGCCATTAACTCCTCGTAATATTTTTGCGGCCATTTCCGGACAGGGTCAAAAAAAGGCTGCCGTTGAGCGCGATATAGGTGCTCCTTTCTCACGTTGAAGAACTCACCCTCATTGGCGCGCATCTTTGGCGCATCAGCCTGATTGAGCGCGGTAAATTCAAAATACCTGGCGTTAGAAACGAACATGTCTGCCGCCCCGACGAGCGCGAGCAAACATAATAACACCTTAAAGTGTTTTTTAAGACGTGTAAATAGCCCGGATGTGAAGAAGGTGCCCATAATCACGGAAGCCAAAAAGACCGCGGGGAAGGAGAAGTAACGCGCCACCTCATGCATGGACCCGAACAGCGGGAGGCGCCAGAGCATATAGAATAGGTCTATAGGGCTGTTATAGGCCATGCCCATAAGGATAAAGAGAGTCATTGCCAGCAGATATCGCCATATCTTCATGAATGCGAATACGCAGGAGAGGAGAAAGAAAAAACCTGGGATGAGGCCGAAGTACATCACGCTGCCCATATTTAGGCCGTTTGGGCCCATCGCGACCTCATTGCCTACCGCGTAGGGACCCCTGGAAAAGAAGGCCGAGATCATCTTGCCGAATGTCATGGAATAGCGCGCGGCATCGGCATACCCTTTCGCGCGCATAGTCACTTTAAAGAGTTCAAGCATGGGAAATATCTTTACCGCGCCCAAAAGAAAAGCGATGGCCAATATGAGAAGCAGATTGCAGAGAAGCCTCTTTTGGCCCATGAAGCGGTCCTGGTGAGGCGGGATATCGTTTAACAAGGCGAGCAAAAATAGCAGCAAGACCATAGGCGCGAGATAGAGGCTGAAACCGTTTAATATGACCAATGTTACAAGAGAGGCCCCAAAGAATATAAAGCGCCGATCTTCTTTCGAAACGTATAGGCAAAATGTTACAAGGGGCAGATAAAACCAGCTAAAATCCTTTATGTGGCCCGTATTGATCTGATAGGGCATGAAGCTGTTAAAGATAAAGTACATGGCGCCGATCGCGGAGCCTGCCTGTCCTAATCTCAATACCCTGTTAGCGAACAGGTAAAAGCCTGTTACGCCAACGCAGTACGAAAAGAGGATAAAAAGCTTAACTCCCGCGGCGCTTCCGAAAGGGACCATCAGAATATAGAATAAAGGGCTTAATGACATGTTGTCAGGATGCTTGAGAAATGGATATCCTCCGCCGAAATGAAAGGCCCAAAACGGGATCCTGTGCCCCTCTGATAAATGCATGAGATTAAGGTCAATGAACGAGCAGATCTCAAGGTAGACGTCCTCAATTACGACCTTGTTCAGGGGCAGGATGACCGGCAGGCAGAATGCGACGGTTAGAGTGACGAGGAGAGCCGGTATCGCGAGATTTATATATCCTGACATGGGCTTACGCATTTTTCTCATAAATGATACCATTGTATCTTTACAAAGTCAATTCCTCTGAGAGAGATAATGAATTGCCAATGTTATATATGTGTGTTATAATTTCAAAAAAGGGAGAGTGGATGATCAAGGATCTCTTTTTTGCGCTTAGGCCGAGGCAGTGGGTAAAAAACCTGCTTATCTTCCTGCCTTTGATCTTCGGAAAGAGGCTCTTTATATTTCCGGACAACCTGAAGACCGCCATAGCATTCTCTATATTCTCCTTGGCCGCAAGCTCGGTCTATCTGATAAATGACATATTGGACCTGGATAGAGACAGGTTCCATCCGGCTAAGCGCCTTAGGCCGCTCGCCTCAGGCAAGATCGGCGTGAGGCAGGCGTTTTTTACGGCGCTTATACTAAGCGCTCTCTCGCTCGCCTTATCATTTATACTTGACGCCGGCTTTGGACGCGTTGTGGCGGCTTATCTCGCTTTTAATATCCTCTATACGGCGCTGTTTAAAAAGGCGGTCATCATAGACGTATTCTGTATCGGGGTTTTCTTCCTGCTGCGCGTGGCCGCGGGCAGTTTAATAGCCGGAGTCAGCATGTCGCCATGGATAATAATAATGACGGCGCTGCTCGCGCTTTTTTTAGGTTTTACCAAGAGGCGGCAGGAATTAAAGATGACCGGGATAAAGGCGCCGCGCTACCGCCGTGTCCTCATCGAGTATAAACCGTATTTCATAGATCAGATGATAGGGGTAACCGCCTCCTCGATAGCGGTGGCTTATATGCTCTATACCCTTGACGCGAGAACGGTCGGCGAATTGGGGACCGCACACCTGATGTACAGCATCCCGTTCGTATATTACGGGATATTCCGTTATCTGTACCTGATACATAAAATCGCCAGGGACGGAGACCCCACCCGCGTATTATTTTCAGACGTAAAGACGCAGATAAATCTGGTTTTTTGGGTCGTCACATGTATCCTCGTGATCTATTTCGGGCTTTAATCCTACCCGCAGAAATCCCCGGGGCTTCAGCCCGGGGATGAATGCGGCAGAGGGATTTCTAAAGGAGAAGGAGGGAGCCCCGGCCTTCAGGCCGGGAGGGCTCCACTCAAATGAGACAAACGGCATGCGCGACATGAGATTGGCCATAACAGGAGGCGCGGGGTTCTTAGGATATCATCTGTGCAATAAGCTCTCCGGCAGCTTTAGCGATGTCATCGCTTTGGATATGGCGCCTATCGATTCCCGTGAATATCCGCGGAACGTAAAGGGTTATGAAGTGGATGTCAGGGAGTCCGGCCGCTTGGTCGAGATGTTCAAAGGGGTCGACGTGGTCATACACGCCGCGACCGCTCTGCCGTTACGAAAAAGAGACGAGATATTCGACATAAACGTGAACGGGACAAGGGGCGTGCTGGAGGCGGCGCGCGTCAACGATATCGAGAGGATCATATACATCTCGTCAACGGCCGTATATGGGATCCCAAAGGAGAACCCGGTTTATGAAGACGCCGCGCTTTGTCCCATGGGCCCTTACAGCGAAAGCAAGATAGAGGCGGAGAGGATATGCGGCGGTTACAGGGGCGATGGTTTGGGCGTTACAATTGTACGCCCTAAAACATTCATCGGCCCGTCCAGGCTCGGTATCTTTCAGATACTATACGATTGGGTGGAGAGCGGCAAGAAGATCCCGGTAATAGGAAGCGGTATGAACCGGTACCAGCTCCTTGATGTAGAAGATCTTACGGAGGCGATATCCCTCTTAATCCAGGCCCCGCTTAGCGAGGTGAACGGGGTTTTTAATATCGGCGCGGGGAGTTTCGGCACAGTTTTTGAGGACGTCGGTTCTCTGTGCGAATACGCGTCTACAGGCGCGCGCGTTATGCCCATCCCGGCAAAGACGGCAAAATTATCACTGGCCTTGCTTGAGAAAGCACGGTTATCGCCTATTTATAACTGGGTTTACAATACGGCCGATATAGATAATTATGTTTCAACTGAGAAGGCGCGGAAATCCTTAGGCTGGACGCCTAAATACAGCAATAGCCAATCACTGATAAGGTCATATAAATGGTATATGGAGCACAAGAGCGAGTGTCCGCATCCAGGTATTACACATCGCGCTGCCTGGAGTCAAGGAGCGTTACGAATATTAAAAATATTCTTTTAGGTATATTTTTACTGACGGCGCTGAGCGTGGGCATTTACGCCAACAGCCTCAAAAACTCATTTATATGGGACGACAAGATATTCGTCATAAGGGATGAGTATATGAGGGATATAGCTAATATCCCTTTCTTCTTTACGCCGCGTTACTGGAAAGAGCATGACGCCGATTTCAGGGAGCAGGCGGACGAACCGGATAAGATAGACTACCGCCCACTTGTAAGCGTAGCCTTTTGCCTGGACTACTATTTCTGGAAGCTCAACCCGTTCGGTTACCACCTGACAAACCTGATATTGCACATATTGTGCGTCATAGGGGTATACTGCTTTGTCAATTTACTGATAAAGGAAAGCCGGGGAAGAGAAGGCCCGCCGGTTTTCAACCTGCCTTTTTTGGCCGCGGCCTTCTTCGCCGCGCACCCTATCCATGCGGAGGCGGTGTGCTGGATAAAGAACAGGTCCGAGCTTCTCGCCATGCTTTTTATTCTTTTGATGTGCCTATTTTTTATAAAGAGCGCGCGGCGCGGCGGGTCCGCTTCAGCCGTCATGTTATATCTCTTGAGCGCGCTTTCATTTATAATGTCACTTCTTTCAAAGGCATCCGCCTTGGCCGGCCCGTTAGTCCTGGCCGCGTATGTAGTGTATTTTATGCCGCCTTCCGAAAAGAAAAGAGGGGCGGTGATGGCAATACCTTTTTTCGCTGTAACGGCTCTCTATATCATACTTAAGAAGATCTTTCTTGAGGTAGTCTTTGCCCGCTTTGAGCCTATAGGAGCGTATACGCACATGCTGACGGTCATTAAGACGCTCGGGTCGTATTTAAAGATGCTCTTCTTGCCTGTCGGGCTCAACGCGCAACGATACATGAGTTTCCCGGGTTCGTTTTTTGAACCGCCTGTCATTTTATCCGCGGTTTGCTTATCCGCGGCCTTGGCCGTGATGGTAAAGACTTATCGGGATACGTCAGGACCGTCTTTTGCCCCGGGCAGGCTGAGGCTCCTCTCGTTCGGTTTGGCGTGGACATTCCTGACTTTGATACCCGCGTCCAATATCATCATCCTCTTTTCCCGGCCGCTGGCCGAACAACGGTTGTATATACCGTCTTTCGGATTCTGCGTGGCATTGGCCGCAGGGCTTACCGCGTTGCCCGGACAGGCGTTTCGGCGCCTCTCTCAAGGATCTCTCAGAGCGCTCTTTGTGTTTTTGGTAATGGGCATATTGGCGTTTTACTCATACTCCACATTTTCGCGAAACCAGGACTGGAAGGATTCCGTGACATTCTGGGAGAAGGCGGCCGGCACAGGCCATAATAACGTTATAGTATATAACAACCTCGGGCGGGCTTACTTCGATAGCAAGAAATACGCCAAGGCTATACGTTGTTATGAAAATGCGATAAAACTCAGCCCAACCGACGGAAAACTCTATAATAACCTCGCGAGCGCCATATACAAGAAATACGGCCTTGTAGACGGGGTTATGCGCAATTACGCCAAGGCGGTAGAGTTGGGCTCGGATTATCCCGAGGAGATATACAATAACGTGGGTGGGATAATATACGCCCAGACAGGCGACAGCAAAGAGGCGGAGAGGTTTTACTATAAGGCGCTGGAGAAAAACGCGAATTACGCTCCGGCCTATTATAACCTCGGACTCTTAAGCGACAAAGCCGGCGATCACGAGGATGCGGCGGAATATTATAGGAAGGCCATAAAACTCAGGCCGAATTACGCCTTGGCGCACAACAACCTGGGGGCTATCTATAGGGAGACGGGCATGACGGATAAGGCCGTATACCATTTCAAACGCGCCGTCAGATTTAAGCCCGCGTACTTAAAGGCGCATAGGAATCTCGCGTCTATTTATTGCGAGATGGGGCTTTTCAGGCGGGCGGTTTGGCACCTGAAGAAGATACTGAAGATCGATCCGTATGATGAGCAGGCGGCCCGTGTGCTCGCTGGGATCGACGCGCCGCTTTAAACTTCTTGAGTTTTTAACCCTCTGTTGGTATAGTATCCATATGCGGTTCGCGTTAATATTTAACCCGTTCAAATACAAGGTCCACGAAGAGAATCTGCGCATAGTCCAGAAATACTTCGGGATGTTCCCGCCTTTGAGCCTCGCCTGGGTGGCCGCGATAGCCCGCAAGGCCGGCCACGATGTTATCATAATCGACGCCCGCACCCTTAATCTCACTG
>JBDRDE010000077.1:0-2979 GCA_043821065.1 Candidatus Omnitrophota bacterium | reverse complement strand
TGGTAGAGTTTTAATTCCGGACCTATAACGATTACAGAGCGGCCCGAATAATCTACGCGTTTACCGAGCAGGTTCTGTCTGAACCTCCCCTGCTTACCCTTTAACATGTGGCTCAGGCTTTTTAGAGGGCGGTTTCCCGGGCCCAGAACCGGCCTGCCGTGCCTGCCGTTATCCATGAGCGCGTCTACGGCTTCCTGAAGCATTCTTTTCTCATTGCGTATGATAACCTCGGGTGCCTTGAGTTCCATGAGTTTTTTTAATCTATTATTCCTGTTTATGACTCTTCGGTATAGATCATTGAGGTCACTAGTAGCGAACCTTCCGCCTTCAAGTGGAACAAGCGGCCTTAAATCCGGCGGTATTACCGGCAGGACTTCGATGCACATCCACTCCGGATTATTGTCGGAGCGCTTAAAGGCCTCAATTATCTTCAATGTCTTGGCCAGCTTCTTCTGCGTCTGCTCTGATTTTGATGCCTTGAATTCTCTGTGGAGACTTGAAGTTGTCTTCTCGATCTCGAGATCCTTTAAAAGGTCTCTAATTGCCTCGCCACCCATCTTTGCCGTCAGGTTCGGACCGTATCTCTCCTTGTATTCTCTGTATTTGTCTTCTGTCAGCAGTGTCTTCGGCTTAAGCGGAGAGTTCCCGCTCTTTATCACTAGATACTCCTCGTAGTATATAACCTTCTCAAGGTCCCTTAAGCTGAGCTGTAGTATATTTGCGATCCTTGAGGGCATTGCCTTAAAAAACCAGATGTGTGTTACAGGCGTAGCCAGTTCAATATGCCCCATCCTGATGCGCCTCACGCTTGACCTGGTAACCTCTACGCCGCATCTGTCGCAAGTTATGCCTTTGTGCTTTATCCTCTTATATTTGCCACAGTTGCATTCCCAATCGCGTGTTGGGCCGAAGATCCTCTCGCAGAAGAGGCCGTCCTTCTCCGGCTTAAAGGTCCTGTAATTTATAGTCTCAGGCTTCTTGACCTCGCCGCGCGACCAGCCGCGGATAGTCTCTGGAGACGCAATACCCAGACTGATCATGTCAAATCCGGTTATCTCTTCTCCCATAATCTTTTTAGCCAATTTAAGAACCTCCGTGGTTTTACTTACCTTCTTCTTTAACCTCTTCCTGTTTTTCGAGGCGTACATCTAGGCATAGCCCCTGCAGTTCCTTCAGGAGAACGTTAAACGATTCAGGAATGCCCGGTTGGAGAGCGTTCTCGCCCTTTACTATGGACTCGTATATCCTGGTTCTTCCTACGACATCGTCGCTCTTTACGGTCAAAAGTTCTTGGAGTGTATAAGCCGCCCCGTAAGCTTCCAGGGCCCAGACTTCCATCTCTCCGAATCGCTGTCCGCCAAACTGCGCCTTTCCTCCGAGCGGCTGCTGGGTTACGAGCGAATACGGTCCGATAGAACGGGCGTGCATTTTGTCATCTACCAAATGCGCCAGCTTCATTATATAGATGTAACCTACGGTAATCTTCTGGTCGAACGGCTCACCTGTCCAACCGTCATAGAGCGCGATCTTCCCATCCTCCGGCAAACCTGCTTTCCGCAACTCCGACTTTATCTCATTCTCCGTCGCGCCGTCAAAGACAGGCGAAGCGAACCTTACTCCCAAAGCCTTGGCAGCCCAGCCCAGGTGAGTCTCAAGCAATTGCCCTACGTTCATCCTTGAAGGCACTCCGAGCGGATTGAGCACTATCTCGACCGGCGTTCCGTCAGCCAGGAAGGGCATATCTTCTTCCGGCAGTATCTTGGCTATGACGCCTTTGTTTCCATGTCTGCCGGCCATCTTATCACCAACAGAGAGTCTTCTTTTACTCGCTATATAGACGATTACCTTTTTCAATACGCCGGGAGGCAGCTCGTCTCCGCGCTTGATCTTGTCTATCTCGCGCTCGAGCTCGTATGACAATTCGCGAAGCTGGGCGTCTAGTACTTTTGCCGTCTGTTTTGCCTCTTTCTCAGAGTGGAAATCATTTGGTATCTTGAGATCCTCGAGGTCGCAGCGCGCGATCTTTTTCATGTCGCCCTTTTTGATAGTCTTGCCCTGGCTGATCAGGATCTCGCCAGTATCGTCGTCGAGCAGACTGGCGGCCATCTTCTTTCCTATGAGCAGGTTGGAAAGCTTGCGGTCTCGTTCATCCTGCACCTTCTTGATCTGCTCCTGGAATGCATCTGTGACCTTCTCTATTTCTTTAAACTCCTTGGTCTTCTCTTCTTTTGTCCTAGATCTTGTCTCTCTGCGGGAGAAGACCCTGGTGTCCACTACTATCCCTTCTATCCCGGGAGGAACGGTGAGAGAAGCGTCTCTTACATCGCCTGCCTTTTCTCCGAAGATAGCCCTCAGCAACTTCTCTTCCGGTGAAAGCTCCGTTTCTGACTTTGGGGCTACCTTTCCTACCAATACATCGCCCGGATGGACCTCAGCCCCAACCATGATAATGCCGCCGGCTTCAAGACTCCTTAGGGCGTCGTCTCCCAGGTTGGGTATATCCCTTGTGATCTCCTCGTTGCCTAGCCTGGTCTCCCTGGCTTCGATCTCGAACTCTTCAATGTGTATTGAAGTGTAGTAATCTTCTTTGATCATCTTCTCGCTTATCAGTATCGCGTCTTCGAAGTTGTAGCCACGCCATGGCATAAAAGCGACTAGCACATTTCTTCCCAAAGCCAATTCACCATTTTTTATAGCTGCGCCATCGGCAATTATTTGCCCCTCTTTAACCAGATCGCCCACTTTTACTATAGGATTCTGGTTAACGCACGTAGAGGCGTTTGACTTTTGATATTTCCTTAGGTGGTATATCTTAGAGCCCACAATGATCTCGTCCGACTGTACAGATGTCACGCGGCCAGAGTTTTCTGCTACGACACCCGCCCCTGAATCCTTTGCCGCCCTGTACTCCATGCCGGTGCCGATCAAGGGAGACTCGGTATCTAAAAGCGGCACAGCCTGTCTTTGCATATTAGAGCC
>JBDRDE010000076.1:0-5717 GCA_043821065.1 Candidatus Omnitrophota bacterium | reverse complement strand
GAGCCTGTTGATCTTCTCATGCTTAACGGTTTCTACCGTAGGCTCAAATTCGCTCGCGGTCGAGGTGCCAGCGGCTATGCCTTTCGCCTCGGCCTCCTTGCGGGCATAGTGGGCCGCTAATGCTTTTGATCCGCCTTCCATTATCTCTGGCATGTTTGCCGCTCCCAATGATTTGAACAGCGCCTCTGGGCTACCCACAAATTCTGACCAATACCCCTCTGTCATGCCTTCGCCGTTTATCATGAAATGTGTTCTGGCTGCTTCTATTAGGGCTTCCTTTTTCAGTTCTTCTATTTCAGCCACAGACTCTACATGCTCCTGTACCCACTGGGAATAAGCTTGCAAAAACTCACCGGCAAGCCCGCGGCAACGAAAGCCTCTTACTACAAGCTCCATAAAAGCGTACGCGATATTTGAGCATGCTGTTGGTGAGTCGAGCTTGAACTCCTCGAGTGCCAGCTCCATTATCCTGGCCCGCACTAACGGCGCTCGTTCAAAAACCGCTCTTAGAGTCTTTTTATCTTCTTCAGAGCATTCTCTGCCACCCAATAGCTGTTCTACTTCAGCCTGAGTCTTCGCAGTAACAGCGCCTGTATCCTGTGGATTAACGATCATTACATTTATAACATATCGGGCCGCGGCCCTGTCTATGCGGGCATCAAAGTTTGGCACAGCAGTTATAATGCTGGCCTCTTGCCTGCTGAGATGTTCGGCTATGGTCTTCAATTCGTGATTCCTGCCCATTTCTATTATTCGCTTTATCATATCGCTTCGGCACAGCACCTCTTTGACATTAAAAAACTCCTGGTTATACTCTGCTGCGCGGTCGGCGTGCTCTTCGTTATTTTCTGGAAAGAGGCGTCGATCTAGAATTACATCAGCTCTATCAACTGCAACAGGACGCTTCCATTTTTTAAATGCATCATAGAACGGTATACTATGCGCCTCATTTGAGTTCAGCGAAACACGGCCGATGACAAGCTCATCAATTACCATGTTTGAACAAATGGCGATCACAAACATGCGATTCTGATCAAAAAGCCCTATCTTGAACGCGTGCGCCGTCTTTCCGTTGTAGTCTCCGTGCTCAACTGACTTATCTACCGTCTCGAGTGTGCGGGCAGACTGTTGTTGCGCTTTCTTGATATTATCTGCGTTGGGAACCATAACCTCTGCGATTTGTTTTTTTATGCTTTGTATTAATTTCCAGCCATAGTCCTCCTCCTTGTTCTCGCGATCCTTAATTTCTGGCATAACAAAATCTTCGTGATATGAAACCTTGAACGGCAACAACTCTGTCTCGCTCGCGGTCGATGTTGCCGAGACATATACAGGCTCTGCCTGGCGCGTTGAGGGTTTTTTAACAATCTCTGCGGGGGCAACCGTCTCTCTGGGCGCTTCTGTCGCGGTCTCACGCCTGCTTTCTCTGAACTCGCGAATAGCGTTTCTTATGGACGCGAACATGCTTACGCCCTTAACATCCGCGGGCGCCTTCGTAATGGCGGCCCCCTCTTCACCCGCTCTCTCTAGCTTGTCACTCAGTGACGCCAGGAGCGTCGCGTCTGTAGTCCAATCAGGGTCACCGGCCTTTTCGGCATCCACGTTTCTAGCCACTATATCGCCGTTCTCTATTGAAAACCTTACAAATGTACTGCGGCCTGTCTTGACGAGACAGCTCTTTCTCTCAAAGATAACCATGCGGCAGACTGCAACCGCTGTTCTCAAGACTTCACGAGAAGCTTTCGCGCTCTGGGTATCGTGGACCCGGTCGAAGAGTGGGGTAAACGCGCTCGCTAACGCTATGGCGGATACAGCCGCTACAACGGTCTCTTCCAGATCGCTCAAGCCCCCTGAGAGGAGCTTGTAGTACGGGCACTTGTAGTCTTCAGGGCTTATGAATGTGGGGCGTATTACTACGTAGGATAGGCCGCGTTTCTTTAAAAGCGTGGTCATGTTTTCTGTGTGGAAACCGCCGGCTACAAGGATGGAAGCGTCTTTTTTAAACCGCTTATGGCTCTTCTGTATATTGGCTAGGAAGCCTTCGTCGCGGGCCAGGGCGTATTTGTAGAATCCAAGCATCCTGTCTCTCTTTTCATCCAGGAGCTTCGCGCTATTGTCGAAGGTAGGTGATGCGTCAATCTCTGCGGATAGGCCGCGTATAAAATCGAGGATGTGCGATATGGAGATCTCGTGCTTGTTGGCGTTGAAGTATTTGAGTTCGTTTCTGGTAGCTTTTATATTGAAGATATTCTTCAGTATGCGGATATGCTTGGATACCCTGAAGAGATCCATCTGGGATTCGTTTTCTAGGTCCTTCTCCGCTATGATCGAAAAGAGGGAGTCTATCTCGTTGAAGACCTCGAGCTTGTCGGCCCCTTCGTAGAGGTTGATGTATATTACGTAGTTTGAGAGATTGGGCTTCTCACTTAGATCGAGGTCATTCTCCTTGGCGAGTGCGGACAGGTATCTGTAATACGCGCCCTGTGAGAGCTGACCTGATCTAAAAAGGAAGGTCTTTAGGGTAAGCTCGTCCATGGTGTTGAGCGAGACTATCTCCTTGAGCTCTTCCACAAGCCTGTCCCGCTCGGAATTGGCGCGCTTAAAATCTATCTGGCGCTCCTTCGTTATCGCCTCGTAGATGGCGCGGACATTGCTGAACTCTTTTAAGCTTAGCCCTTTATCCAATGAGAGCAGAAAGAGGCGCTCTATGAAGTCTTTTAGGTCTAACTCGTTATTCTTGAACTTCCCGTACTCCTTGTCGAGCTCCAGAAAATGCTCTGGATAGAGGCGGTTCTTTAGGTCATCCGCTCTTGAGGCCGCGTAATCGAGGGTGTTGTTTACGTCAGATACGTATTCAAGCGATTCACGGTAGACATCGAGATTTTTAACGTATAGGTCTTCATCCTCCACGCCGTAGAGTGTTACCTTTCCGGTATTGTTTATCGCAAAGTGTTCGGGCCCGCTTACCCTGCCCTCCTCCATGAAGTATTCCGACACCCTCTTTCTAGTATCCTTGTCCTCGATATCGGTGAATAGAGAAAGGTCGTACTCCCCGCTGCCCCCTTCGAGGTTTATGAGGGTTACTCCGTACTCTTCATTCAAATGCTCTATGATCTTGGAGATCGCATTCTGCGCGGCGAGGTTGCAGTGGGCGTCCTGGACGAAGATTATCGTCCCGCCCGTACCGGCGTGCTTATCTTTGAGGCTACCCAATTTATCGGGTATCTGGAAGCTTTCAACATCAAGCTGCTTTATGGATTGCTTCGTCACTCTGGCTTCGCTGGCGCTGCTTGCAATGGCAGAGGATAGGTTGGTTCTTGCGGCTTCGGCCAATTCCGGCCCGACTATGCTGAATAAAAATAGTATTGCTGTTAATGCCGCTGTTATTTTATGGTAAATGGTAGTATATAAAAAGGACCATATAGGCGGCTCTCCGTCCGCGCCATATAGTCCATTATTAAGTACTACCCCCCTAGCCATCTAACTACCCCCGCAATTAGAACGCCATCTGAGTAAAAACTTATTAAAAATTTTTATTTTCTAGAGCAAAAAATGGCCGCTTTCGCAGCACAAACAAGTATACCATATAATAAGGCCAAGTCAAGACCAAATAACTACCTATTGGTATTACTAATATTAAAGAGTTTTGTGTTGTAAGTGGTTACGGGTGGAAGGGTTGCATTCGCATATATTCATATTATAATGTTATATGGTTATAAGTGTGCTATCTACTATATATGTATAGGGGGTTTTGGCATGAGGCTGCCGGTTCTATTAATGTATTCCTCGTATTCGGAGCCGAACTCCTTTAGCATCATCTTCTCTTCCATGTTTATCCTCACCCTGCAGAATAAGTACCATGAAACAAGGCCTGCTATAGCCACCAGCCAGTTAGAGAGATCCAGCCAGGATCCAAGAAAGATCATAGAGAAGGCGGAATACATTGGGTGCCTGACGTATTTATAGGGCCCTTCAGCAACCAGCTTATGGTCGTGTGCCAGCTCAGAGATGGGAGACCAGTGCTGCCCTAAAAAGATGTGGACGCGCCACAAATAGATCAGTCCTATCGTGCCCAGCGCTGGACCACAGAGTCTCGCCCAATCCGGCAAATTCATGCTGAAAGGTTCGAACCATCTGGTGGATACGTGGATAAGGGGTATGATGAGCATGCCTATAAAGGCCAGGGGGAATGTCCACTTCTCGCTCTTCGAGACTTTGGAGCGGGGCCTCTCCTTCTTCTCGTATCTCAAGTGCTGCGGCAATCTGACGAGCGCCAGCAGGAGAGCGTAAACAACGAATATGATCTTATATACCATCTCATTCATGGCTAGTAACCTTTCTATTAGTCAAGGCTGGATCAGTAGTTGATCAGCCCTGTGAGCATCTTACAGATTTCGTCGAGGTTATTCTTTAGTGTTTTGTGCTTTTGTTCCCCTATCAATTGTTTTCGTTTACATAATTCAATAATTGGAACACATTCAAATGCTGAGCCGCGTGAAATCCTAAAGAAATTTTTCCTGTCCGCTTTGCTATATCTGCCGTTTCCTTCCGCAATGTTGGTTGCGATAGATAAGGCCGCTCTATTTAGTTGATCAACAAGATAGTAATTGCCTCTTGAGAAACCTTCTGTTAAATCGCTGATCTCATCGGCAAAAGTAATTGCTTTCTTATAAACTTCTAGGTTTTCAAATAAAAATGGCATACTTGGCCTTTTGAACAATAGAAAATAGACCGCAATTGAAAATACAGTTGCTGGCTCTATTGCTCTATTATTCTATTTTCAATTGCTCTGCCAAAATTTGCCTACTGTAAACTATGGCAAATTTTGGCTGCCCCCCTAGGATTCGAACCTAGACAGAACGCTCCAGAGGCGTTTGTGCTACCATTACACAAGAGGGCAGTGCCTGTTTCAAATAGCTATTTGCAATACTTCTTTAGAGAGAACTTGAGCCTCTTTATAGTCTCTTTCTTCCCCAAGAGCTGCATCACCTCGAAAAGCCCGGGGCTGGAAGTCCTGCCCGTTACAGCGGCTCGCGTCGGGTGGATAAGGTCGCCTCCCCCTATCCCGAGCTTCGCTATAATATCCCTGCAGCATCTCTCTATCGTCTCGGACGTAAACGGCTTCACATGCTCCAGGTCCTGTATGAGGAGGCTGAATATGACCTTGAGCTCTTTGCGCTTGAGGAACTTATTTACGGCCTCTGTCTCGTATTTCACATTTGAGGCAAACAGGTAGTCCGCCTGCTGACAGAAGTCGGAGATATTCTTCATCCTCGGCTTAAATAATCTTATAATATTTTTCATCCGATTTCTATCTATTTTTTTCGCGGCGTATCTGCACCGTTTTAGTTCGGGTTTCAAGATGCCTATGATCGCGTCTGAGTCCATCAGCTTTATATGCTGCGCGTTTATCCAGCTGAGCTTATCTTCGTTGAATATAGCAGCCGTCTTTACTATCCTGTTGGCGCTGAACGCCTCTACGATCTCATTGCGCGTCATGATCTCGCGGTTGCCTCCGGGCGACCACCCCAATAGCGCCATGAAGTTGACCATCGCCTCAGGCATGTAGCCGGCCTCTTTGTACTCCGCTATGCTCGTCGCGCCGTGGCGTTTTGAGAGGCGGGACCTGTCCTGGCCGAGTATGAGCGGTATATGGGCGAATGCAGGCGGCAGTGAACCGAGGGCGTTGTAAAGGGCTATCTGTTTGGGTGTATTCG
>JBDRDE010000075.1:0-6096 GCA_043821065.1 Candidatus Omnitrophota bacterium | reverse complement strand
ATGAGCTCGCGACAAAGACCGACATACCGGTTACGACCACGATGCTGGGTTTGGGCGGGTTTCCTGAGACGCACAAACTCTCTTTGGGCATGCTTGGTATGCACGGGACCGTCTACGCAAATCACGCGATAATGGACTCCGACCTTATTATCGCTATAGGGGCGCGTTTTGACGACAGGGTGACCGGCAAGATAGATGAGTTTGCTCCCAACGCCAAGGTTATCCATATAGACATCGATCCTTCTAGCGTGAGCAAGAATATAAAGGTCGATATACCGATAGTTGGAGACGCGAAGAAGATCCTCCATGAACTCAATAAGCAAGTAAAGAAGTTGGACATTCAAGAATGGTTGGATAAGATAGATACATGGAAGGATAAAGGCGCGCTTAGATTCCAGGAGGACGATAAGCTGCGGCCGCAGTATGTGATAAGGGAGATATGTGAAGCCACTAAAGGGGACGCCATCATCACAACCGAAGTTGGCCAGAACCAGATGTGGGCAGCGCAGTATTACACATATACAAAACCGAGGACCTTTCTTTCAAGCGGCGGCCTTGGCACCATGGGTTATGGATTCCCGGCAGCCATCGGGGCGCAATTTGCCCATCCTGATAAGACCGTTATAGATATAGCGGGAGATGGCAGCATACAGATGAACATACAGGAGCTGGCGACATCCGTCAGCAATAAACTGCCGATAAAGATAGCCATAATGAACAACGGTTTTCTCGGCATGGTGCGGCAATGGCAGGAACTCTTCTACCACAGGCGCTATTCATATACGACGCTTCAAGGGTGTCCGGACTTTGTCAAGCTGGCTGAGAGTTACGGCGCCGTAGGCATAAGGGTAACCAAAAAGAGCGAAGTCCGCGAAGCTATAGATAAGGCACTCTCCATCAAGAATACGGTCATCTTGGATTTTAGAGTGGAGAGAGAAGAGAACGTCTTTCCCATGGTCCCCGCAGGACAGGCGATAAACAGGATGATCGGAGGCATGGCGTAGGGATGATATAGAATGTCGCGGTTCGCGGTTTGCGGTTAGCGGTTAGCGGTATATGTTTATCCGCACACCGCACACCGCACACCGCTAACCGGATCAATCATTAAGGAGCGTTACAATGAGACGAGTTATAGGAGTTCTAGTAGAGAACAAGTTCGGAGTCCTTGCCCATGTTTCGGGGTTATTCAGCGCCCGGGGTTTTAATATCACATCATTAGCTGTTGGTGAGACGGAAGACCCTACCATTTCGCGCATGACGATAGTCGTCGAAGGGGATGAGAGGACACTCGAACAGATAAAGAAGCAGTTGAACAAGCTGATAGACGTGATAAGGATACACGATCTAACGGAGAAGAACTTTATCGACAGAGAACTTGTGCTTGTAAAGGCCAAGGTGACCACTAAGACCAGGCCGGATCTCATAAAGGCTATAGAGACGGTCGGGGCGAAGGTGGCCCATATGGGAGCGGACGCTGTTACTATACAATGCGCGGGGGATCAGAATAAGGTGGCGACCCTCTTCGAGCTTTTGAAGCCTTTTGGCATAATAGAGGTTGTTAGGACGGGTAGGATAGCGATAGCAGTGGAGGATAGTAAATAGAATGTCGCGGTTTTCGGTTAGCGGTTAGCGGCATATGTTTTATCCGCAGACCGCACACCGCACACCGCTAACCGAAACAAATTGTTAGGAGGAGAAAGTGGCAAAGATCTATTACGACAATGAAGCGGATCTCAATCTTTTAAAAGACAAGAAGATAGCCATAATCGGCTATGGTATCCAGGGTCGGGGGCAGAGCCTCAATCTCAGGGATAGTGGTTTGAATGTAATAGTCTCTGAGATCAAAGGTACGCCGAATTATGATACGGCTATAAAGGACGGTTTTAAGCCCATCCCTGCGGCTGAGGCTGCAAAAGCGGCGGATCTCATTCAGATACTGACGCAGGACCACGTGCAGGCAAAGGTCTACAATGATTCTATAGCGCCCAGCATGAAGGCCGGCAAGACGCTTCTGTTCTCGCACGGTTTTAATATACACTTTAAGCAGATAGTGCCTACAAAGGATATCGATGTCATAATGGTCGCTCCAAAAGGCCCGGGCGCTCTTGTCAGGAGGATGTATGAGGAGAAGAAAGGGGTCCCGTGTCTTGTGGCCATATACCAGGACGCCAGCGGAGATGCCCTTAAGAAGGGACTAGCTTACGCCAAAGGCATAGGCGGCACAAAGGCCGGCGTTATAGAGACCACCTTTAAAGAAGAGACAGAGACCGATCTCTTCGGTGAACAGGCGGTACTCTGCGGCGGAGTGACGGAGCTTATAAAGGCCGGTTTCGACACGCTCGTCCAGGCAGGCTACCAGCCGGAGATCGCGTATTTCGAGTGTCTGCATGAACTGAAGCTTATCACCGACCTCATCTACCAGGTGGGTATACAGGGCATGAGAAAGAGGGTCTCTGACACTGCCGAATACGGAGACCTCACGCGCGGCAGGCGTGTTATTAATGATAAGACCCGCGAAGAGATGAAGAAGATGCTTGGCGAGATACAGACGGGCCAATTTGCCAAAGAGTGGATAAAAGAGAACGAGAATGGCAGGCCGGTATTCAATAAATTATCAAAAGAGGACGACAACCTTCTTATAGAGAAAGTAGGGAAAAAGCTCAGGACGATGATGCCCTGGATGGAATAGAGTCGGGAGTCCGGAGTCTGTAGCTCGACGTGCAATACATAGCCTTAAAAATATTTTTTAAAGATGTCTATTAAACGAGCTCTACAGACTCCGGACTACCGACTCCGGACTAAACAAGTGCGTGAGAGGTAGATAATGGAACGAGTAACAATATTCGATACGACGCTAAGGGACGGTGAGCAATGTCCCGGCGCTAGTCTCAATATTAAAGAGAAGATAGAGATAGCCAGACAGCTCAAGGCGATGAATGTCGATGTGATTGAGGCCGGGTTTCCCATATCTTCACCGGGCGACTTTGAGGCGGTGAAGCTTGTCGCTAAGAAGATAAGGGGCCCCGTTATCTGCGGCCTTGCGCGCTGCAGAAGAGAAGATATCAATACAGCGTACAGGGCGGTGAAGCACTCGTCTAGGCCCAGGATACACGTATTCTTGGCGACGTCAAAGATACATATGGAGCATAAGCTCAAGAAGACCGAAAAAGAGATATTGGATCTGGCCGTCTGGGCGGTAAAGTATGCAAGATCAAAGACGGGCGATGTAGAATTTTCACCGGAAGACGCCTCAAGGACGGAGAGGGGTTTTCTGTATAGAGTTGTCGAGGCGGTCATAGACGCCGGAGCGACTACCGTGAATATACCTGATACCGTTGGATACTCAGTACCTTTCGAGTTTGGCGATCTCGTAAGGTCGATAAAGCTCAATGTCCCGAACATAGAGAGGGCGGTGATAAGCGTCCACTGCCACAACGATCTTGGCCTGGGTGTCAGCAACTCTCTCGAGGCCGTAAAGTACGGGGCGAGGCAGATCGAGTGCACCATGAACGGGCTCGGGGAGCGGGCCGGGAACGCTTCGCTTGAAGAGATAGTGATGGCCATGGATACCAGAAGCGACCTATTCGACACGGTGACGAATATCAAAAAAAAAGAGATATATAAGACGAGCAGGCTCGTGAGCAAGCTTACCGGCATACCGGTCCAGCCAAACAAGGCGATAGTGGGCAGGAACGCCTTCAGCCACGAGGCGGGCATACACCAGGACGGCATATTGAAGATGCCCAAGACCTACGAGATAATGAAGCCGGAGGATGTGGGGGTCGGCAAGACACGGCTCGTATTGGGCAAGCATTCAGGCAGGCACGCTTTTAGGGAGCGGCTCAAGATGCTGGGATTCCACATGAAGGGAAGAGAGCTCAACAGGGCTTTCGATATATTCAAGCAGCTCGCGGACAAGAAGAAAGAGATATACGATGAGGACTTAGCCACTATAGTCGAGGACGAGCTGCGCGCGATCCCTCAGATGTATAAACTTATAAGCCTGCGCTTCTCAAGCGGCACAGATGTCACCCCCAACGCAGAGGTGACCCTCAAGATAAAGAAGAAGAGCGTTACCAGATCCTCAAGCGGAGACGGGCCTGTCGATGCCTGCTACAAAGCCATCGACAAGATCACCGGCCTAAAGGGGAGGCTTCTCGATTATTCCATAAGGGCCGTTACGAGCGGGAAAGACGCGCTCGGTGAGGTCAACATAAGGCTTAATGTGAAAAAGAGAGAGGTTAGTGGCAGGGGTTCCAGCACCGATATAGTGGAGGCGAGCGCGAAGGCCTATATTGACGCTATAAACAAAGTTGTTAGCAAGAGGAATCAGTAGCTAATAGAAGTGGTCAGTGGACAGTGGACAGTGATCAGAAAAGAAAAAAGTAAGCTGTTTTGATCCTTTCTTTTCACTGCCCACTGTGCACTGTACACTGTACACTGTACACTGTACACTATTGAAAGGCTTGATGAGACGTTATGGCTTAGTAGGATATCCGGTAAAGCATAGCCTCTCACCCGCTATGCATAACGCGGCGTTCAAAGACCTGGGAATAGACGCTGAGTATGAGCTTTTTGAGGTGAAACCCCAGGATCTGGGAGAGTTCTTCGCCGCATTTAAAGAGAGGTTAGCGGGCGCGAACGTGACCATTCCCCATAAAGAGGCGAGCATCGAGTACCTAGATGAGGTTAAGGAAGCAGCCGGATCGATCGGAGCGGTAAATACCGTTATATCTGAAAATGGCAGGCTTATAGGCGATAACACAGATGTCTCCGGATTTTTAGAGGCCCTTAAAAACGACCTGGGATTCAAGGCAGATGGAAAGAAGGCGGTTGTATTAGGGGCCGGGGGAGCCGCCAGGGCGGTGACATTCGGCCTGCACGCGCAGAATATCAAGAGTGTATTCTTGATAGACCTGGATGCCAGAAAGGCCGCTTCGCTGGCCATAGACCTGGCGAAAGCGGGCTGTGACGCGGCGGCGATAAAATACGATAAAGACGCGGTCGACGGCCTTATACTGAACGCCGACCTGCTCGTCAACGCCACGCCTTGCGGCATGAAGGAAGGCGATCCGGAACTTGTCGACGCGCGGTCTATGCATAAAGGCCTGGCGGTCTTCGACCTTATATACAATCCGGCGAAGACCGCGCTTATTAGAGAGGCCGAAAAGAGAGGCTGTAGAGCGGCTAACGGCCTGGGAATGCTTCTTTATCAAGGCGCGAAGGCGTTTGAACTGTGGACAGGGAAGAGGCCTAACTCAAATGTTATGAAGGAGGCGCTGATAAAGGCGTTGAGGAGCATATGACTCTCATAAGTGTATTCATCTTTATCTTCGGCACCATAGTGGGGAGTTTTTTGAACGTATGTATCTACCGGATGCCAAAAAATGAATCTATAGTAACGCCGCGCTCGCACTGCGCCAAATGCAACAAGATGGTAGCGTGGTATGACAACATACCATTGTTAAGCTATATCATATTGGCCGGCAAGTGCAGGCATTGCAAGGAGAAGATATCTTTTCAATATTTTATAGTGGAGCTTTTGACAGGGCTTGTATTTTTCTTCTTCTACACTTATTTCGGCCTTAAAGCGGAGTTCTTTGTGTATGCAGCGCTGGCCTCTTCTCTTATCGTGGTCAGTTTTATAGACTTAAAGATCCAGGAGATACCGGACGAGATAAGCCTGCCGGGGATGGTGATAGGGGTAGTTCTCTGTGCGATCTTCCCGCAGCTGATGCACCAAGAGAGCCGGCTTTACGCCTTTCTCTATTCGGTATTGGGCCTCCTGACAGGCGGAGGTCTTATTTACATGATGGGCGTCATAGGCAAGGCGATATTCAAGAAAGAGGCTATGGGCGGAGGGGATGTAAAGCTCATGGCGATGCTCGGAGCCCTGCTAGGGTGGAAGCTTATCGCTCTGGCGTTCTTTTTGGCCCCGTTTTTTGGATCCATCGTGGGAATAGCGGCGAAGATCAAGAACAAAGAGGATATAATACCGTACGGCCCACACCTGTCTATGGCGAGTATAGTGGCGCTGTTGTGGGGAGATAAGATCTTGAGGTATTTGTATATCTGTTAGTAAAATATATAGAGCGT
>JBDRDE010000074.1:0-7250 GCA_043821065.1 Candidatus Omnitrophota bacterium | reverse complement strand
GAGGATATACATGGATGGAATGCAGGTAAACGAAGCGGTAGAGAGGGTTGCCCACGCGAACGGAAAAGACCTCGGGTTTATAGCAAATGGTAGAGACGACCGAGTCGACGTTACTGTTGACGGCCACGGATATATGGTAGTCGATACAGGCTGCGGCATGGAGCCCGAGGCGATATGTACAAAGCTCTTATATCCATCTGAGGGGCGGGATATACCTGAACCACTTTCTCCTAGTGAGATCATCGCTGAAACGGAGGTCTTCTTCGCCCCTAACGGCAAGGTCTCACCAACGGCTAAGGAGCCGGCCAGAGTGGGCATCCAAGTTGCCGGTGTTATTATAGAGGATTTTGACGTAGATGGATATAACATGCCTAGGGATAGCGTAGTAGAGCTTCCCGCTTCAACAGAGCTAAAAGAGGAGAAGGGCTACATACAGCTAGATGTCGAAAGCGGTCAGACGATGCAGGCGTTCAGGGCGGCCATAGACAAGGTCCTCAATATGAAGGATACAACGCACCAGGTGGAGTTGATAAACGCCGTTGCGCACATACTCGTAGAGATGTCAGAGCGTGATGAGCGCGCCCTCGAGTTGCTCCAGTACTTTGCTAACGAACTCACGGCCTGGCGCGCGAAGCGGGAGGGCGATAAACCGGATACATATATATATCTTCCTAATGAGAGGGAGTACTTCAATATAGCCATCCCTGTCGGCAAAGAGGCGGTATACATCAACAAGAGAGTGATGCCCTTCACGCCGCAGGATATTCCCGGCGCCAGGAGGATCAGGAACCACTTACCCACGCCATACCACATATGGGTGATTCCATTCTCCACAGATACTGTGAGCGTGCAGGATGGCAGGCTCGTTATTTTGAATCTCGAGTATTATGAAGCGCACAAAGATAATCCCGCGGCCTTTGATCTCGAGGTAAACCCCATAGAGACCGGCTACGAGCCCGATGGCCACAGGCCAAGGCCGATAGTCCGCATTCTTCCGGAAGCCCCTGAAGAGACAGAAGAGGCGGCAGCTGAAGACGAGCCGCAGAGAGCCCGCTTGGTTCCATCCGATATCACAGATCTTTTAGCGGGTATAAGAGGCGATAGCGGTGTCCTGGTAAGGAGTACTATCTCACCCATGTTAGAAGTGGCTGACGATGGTATGTTTGATAGCGTCCGCGTATGGCTCCGCCGCATGGCGACATTCTTGAGAGCATTTCCGTCACTACCATATTACGCGGTAAGGCAGATAGTGATGGCATACCAGGTGAAGATGTATTCCCGAGCCGCTCCAGACCAAGCGGGGCGCGATTATGCAAAACCTGTACGCGCGAGGAATTTCGCGAATCTAAATTTACAAAGACCAACGCACTGCGCATATATCTCTGAAGGCAAATACGCGGGAATGCTCGCTGTTTGTAATAAGGGGGACAATTCAGTAAGCATAGTAAACCCTAGTACGGGTGAAGAAGAATATAGATTTACAAATGATAATCTGATCGACAAACCAAGAGCTTGGGATGATCAACCGCTTGAGGACCCATATGGCGTTGCCATGCTTCCTGGCGGCAATCTCATTGTAACCAACTGGGGCAGATATGGAGTACAATCCTATATAACGATCATCGATGTTGTTACATGCAAAGAAGAGAAAAAGTGGTTATCCAGATTTATAACAGGAAATCCGAATAAGATGTGCGAGCCAAAGGGTATCGCTATCCTCCCTGGTGGGATGGCTGCCGTTTGCTGTAGGGAATTCAGTAGCGATGAGCCAGAAATAATTATAATAAACCTGGCCACAGGCAAGGCAGAGAAGATTCTCACTAATAAGGATCTAAGCGCGACAGGTGATTCGCTCAGCGAGCCAACAGGCATAGCCCTTCTTTCTGATGGCAACCTCGCTGTCTCTAATTTTATTGATAACACGATTAGCATAATAGACCCCGATAACGGCAAGGAAGTAAGGAAGCTTAGGAATGAAGATTTGAGCGATTCACATGATTCGCTTCGGTCTCCTACTAGCATAGTTGTTCTACCTGACGATAGGCTCGCTGTCTGCAACCAGCATGGGTGGTCAATTTCTATCATTAATCCTACCTCGGGCAAAGAAGAGTCAAAACTAGACATGCAGGTTCTACAAAGTTTAGGATTTATGCCGTCAAACCCAACCGGCATAGCCCTTCTTCCGGATGGCAATATGGCCGTGACAGGCAATTTATATAACTCCATGGGCGTAATAGAGTTTGCGAAGAAGGAATCTACCACCGCCCCGCGCGACTACACAAGATTAAAAAAGGTTAAGAAACCGAAAACATCTATCGATTTAAAGGGATCCGGGGGAAGCACATATCTTGCCGGTGGCCACTTTCAGGGAAACATCGTTTTATGCGATGCCCACAATAATATTATAATAGTAGACCCTCATAGTGGTATTGAATTAAAGAAGATTGAGCTGAAGTGGAAAAAACGGTTTAGTGATTTCGCTTTTATCCAAGGTGACAAGGTTGCTGGTGTAGAGTCTGATTCAGGTAATATCAGTATAATTAACCTGTACTCCAAAGAAGAGATAGTAATTGAAAACAAACTAGACGGTTGCGGCATGGGTATTTCCTATATCCCCAACCGCAATCTTTTAGCGATCTGCAGCAATCGCGGTCAAATCAGACTGATTGACCCAGACACCGGTGGTGAAAGAATCCTTATAAACAATGAAGGTTCGCCGTTAATAAATATGGTATATATACTCGCTCACCATGCCTTGGCGGTTACGTCCAACAACGGTTATATCAAGCTCATAGACCCTGACAGTGGGGCAATAGTGGATACCATTGATTGCGCAGAACGGAACAGTTTGCGTGGTTTAGCATTGCTATCAGATAATACCCTTGCTGTCGGTGATAGTAGAAATAATATCATCCATATAATAGATATAAATAGAGGCGAAGCGATAGCCAAAATTGAACACGAAGAACTAAGAGCCCCTCAGATTTTCGCGTTTATTCCTAATGGAGAGATTTTTGTAAGCATTGACAGCTTTGGACCACAACACTCACTTGCCGCATTATTGGAATTCGACGAGAAGCGCCCACCAGTGAGATACGACTATACGAGTCCGGTGAGTACGCGTGTTATCGAAGAAGGAAAGCATATCCCATATGTATCCTTTCCAGGATCCGCCGTAATTACAAAGGGAGAACATAGAGGCAAGCTTGCTGTTGCCATTACTCGTGATGGAGATCGAATTATTATCCAAGATCCTGACGACGGATCTCTTATAACAACGATTGATAATGCGCGGCTAAATGGTCTGTTGGACGGCGGTGTGCGCGATATGGCTGTTCTTCCGTCTGGCGATCTGGCGCTTTGCAGTGTTAGGGATAACTCGATCATTGTTATAGACCCTGAGGACTGGAGCGGATATAGAATAGAAAACAACCGCTTAGATAACGCGCTGAATAACCCCGCCGGTATTGCATATTTTGCTAATAAGTATCTAGTGGTATGCAATACGAAGCCTAAAAAAGAATCCATAGTTATCATCGATCCAGTTACGTGGACCGTAATATCAAAGATAGACAACGCAAAATTAAATGGCGCATTGGACTCCCGCATGTCTAATATGACGCTCTTGACGAGCGATAAAGTAGCTATGTGTAGCCCCGGGCAAAATCCATACATAAGCATAATAGATCTTGCCAAAGAGAGAGAAATAGCCAGACTTGGTAATGATCAGCTGGACGGCTCTCTGTATCTTCCTTTTGCTGTCTCGTTTTTTGGCGGGGGCAAGCTAGGGGTGTGGAACTTTAATGGAAAAGTTGCCGTTGTCGAATTTAACGAGATAGAGGATGTGACAGATGCAGCAGCAAGCCTGCCCGATGAGCCCGAGCATGTCCTAGAGGCAAAATGCGAAGAGACTACGCATTTTCTGCGGGAGCACAGCGTCTATATCGAAAGCGACCCGAGCCTTGAGGAGAATTATCTATTCAACGCATTTTACCTGCCTGAGCAACTGAGCGGCTTATCGGGCGATGCTGTTAATATCGCTCTTTTGTGCCTCAAGAACCGCGTCCTTGAGCTCGTCTCTCCCGAAATCCTTGATACGATCGAGAAAGAGTTGCTCACCGCTGAGATGTCGCAAGCCGCTATAGTCGAATTCTTCGGATTATTCAATGATATAGATGTAAATTCTCTCGATATGGATGGCTTTAGCGAGCTGGTGGCGCGCTGGATAAGGCTCTTTAAGAGGCTTAAGGCGCCAGCGATGGAGGAGGCCCGTGCCATATTCTCAGTATTTGTGCGTGAAAACCGCTCACTCCTAGAACCAGATTTCGATACAGATGCCATAAGTGATGACTTTGCCAAGAAGGCGTGCATGTATTTAAGAGGCGATATCAAGTTTCTCCTTGCAGAAGAAGATAGAGTGGCGATAGAAGGCAAAGAACACGCCAATATCGACGGCCTATTTCTCTCCGAGATAAACGCCGTATTCAAGAGGGTTCGAGCCGACGGCATAAGGGAGGTATCCTCACTTTCGGATTACGAACCCCTATTATCCGATACACGAGCTGCCGATCCGGACCTCACATCCACAGATAGGGCTATAAACAAGACTATCGTAAGCCAGGATAAGAGCGAGAATATATTCGTGCGAGAGAACGTCCAGAACGCGCGAGATGCTATTATCACGGAGCGCTTGGCGGCAGATTGCCTATTCCGTTACTATAGTGAATACAAGAGGCATAAAAGCGTTCACGAAGACCTGATCCATCAATTTATACCATCAGGATATGAGGGAAGGGCGCACCAGCTTATTGTCGACAGGATGCTCATACTGGATAGGATCATATCGAATAGGCAAGAATCCGGTTTGAATGACTCACGAAAGAAGATCGCGCGTAAATTAAGAAAACATTATAACAAAAAGTCGCATGTTGCAATGCGAAGCTACATACCAAAAGGCACAAAAGAATGGGTCGTAAGTGTAGAGGATGACTGCGGCATGGAGCTCTCTAAGATATTCGGACCCCTCTTTGTGATAGACGATACAGACAAGATAGGCAGCCTCTTATCGGAAGGCATACTCGGCAGGGGGTTGTATACAAACTTCGCCGACTTTGATGAGCTCAGGATAACGACAGGCGTGGGCCTGAGCACTTTCCACGAACTTACCATAACGCGGCGGGATGGGAGATTGGTTGCCGACATACGTGAGCTCGAAGGGAACTACAAAGGTACGCGCATAGAGCGGGTCAAGCGCTTTAAGGAAGGCGAGTATCTCGACTTAGACGCCATATTTGTGGAATACAGTGCCCGGCGCTATACCTCAGCGCTCCAGAACGTGGATATCATACATAACAATGAAAGGATAAACGAGGACCTAAGGCTTCTGGGCTCTACCGAGACCCCCTATGGTACCATGCGCCTTTATGACGCGGATACTCCGTACCAGCGCGTTACAAGAAACCTATTATACGTGGAGTATCCAAAGTCGAGAGAGTACTTTGCCCTTGTGCCGGAACATTATCTTAAGATCATACGCTCTCGGGGGCTTACCATAGACCTTCCAGCGGGTATCGATCTTGTAAGGACGCGTTTAACGGTAGCCAGGAAGGAGATATATATGCCCGTTATCCAGCGCGCGGTAGCAGCACTCTGCTTGAAGGCCATGGTGAAATTATTCGATGAGGAGACGCTCCTTCCTCCGGGCCTATCGGAAGACTATCTAAGGGATGAGTATCTCTCCGATAAGGGCGGCACATTCGATCAGCCCACAGTGGATTTAGTAGAAGCGGCGAGAGATGCCAGCGTAGAGCCTACCGATATAGTAAAAAGAATCATGGAAGAAGAGAGGGCAACCCCGCGGGCGCCGAAAAGGCGAGGTTCCATAGAGATCGAAGCCGATCTTATAAATAATAACGAACTCGAAGGCGTTAACTTTTCGCGTTATCTTGTAAACGATTGGGAAGATGAGAAGATCCAGGAGATAAAGTATCGTTCACTCAAATACCTTATCACGCTCATAGCGGTACCGAACAAAAAGGGTAAGCCCTTCTCTTTAGCAGCGAGGCGAAATGACTACTTCGACCTAAGAGCGAGGGCTCAGAGAGAAGGAAAGCAAGTAAGTGCGGATGAGGCCAAGAAGGCGCTTGGCATGGAAGATAGCGGCATGGCTCCATATCTCGATGCGGCCAATAGAGGGCTAAACGCCGATCAAGCCCCTCGTTCCATACCAGACAAAACTGTGGATATAGCTACAAGGCCAGACCTTCAGGATTTTGGCCGATTGACAGAGATCATACTAAAAGCATCCGGCATGGGGCATGTCAAATCCGAGTTTTATTGGTCTGAAGAACCCAGGCTTGCGAATTTTGGCCCAGATACGATCATATGGAATACGCGCGCTATAGAAGGAGCGCCGCTGCAGTATCCAGAAACCCTCCAGAAGATACTGAGCGGTGAGATAGTAGACAGGAAGCAAATATACTGGTTCTTTAGGGCTGTTCTTCATGATACTACCCATGAAGTAAGGCACTTCTATGATATAGGCAAGGCGTCACACGAGAGCGCGCGGGAGCAGACCGGCCTCTTTGCCTGGGCCCAGCGCGAGATCCTGCGCGATTTTGTAAGGAGCAAGAAGGCGTGGCCGGCCATCCTCCATGAACTCAAACCCGATGGTCCGAGAGAGCAGGCTACCCAGGCCGCGGCCACTTCTACCTCTACAGATGGTGATGAGCCGGTGCGCGGCATAACAATAGATAGGGTCCAAGAGGACCGCCCGCACAACTTCACTTTCCAGGCGTTCATAGATGGTAAGCCCGCGGGCCATATTAAATGCGCTAATTATGAAGCGGATCGCTTAACCGTCAGGGATGTCAAGACCGATCCAAATATGAGACTGATGGGCATAGGTGAGGCCCTTATGAGAAGGGTGAAGGATGAGGCCATTAGTTCCGGGATGGATACGATTGTCCTTCCGCAAGTTCGCCAGGATAATGTAGGCGGTTTAGCATTCTACGAAAAGATGGCGCAGCGGCTGAATATGACTATGAGCAAGCTGCCGTACCATGATTTTAATACCAATTCGGATATCTATGAAGTGACATATACGATCAATCAAGACGTTTCTAACGGTGCCGCAACCTCAACTTCAAGCGAATGTTGGATAGATAATTTTGAGCACGATTTTGAATTTGTCGAGCATATCGATATAGGCGACGTGATGGTCTTTCGTTATGTAGGCAGTGATAGGGACC
>JBDRDE010000073.1:0-2536 GCA_043821065.1 Candidatus Omnitrophota bacterium | reverse complement strand
CGATATCTGTATTAGAGGGATGTTGAGATACTGTGAATGGCCAAGGAATGCCCATCCAAAGCCCGTAAAGATCTTTGAGCGGATATATTCCAGTACGACCCATAAGGCGGGGATTAAAAATATAGTGCATAGAGTATTATAGCGTACAGCGCATAGGTAGTAGATGCCGAAGATGCCGAAAAAGACCGAAAGTACGGCTATAAGGAACAATCCCCCGAGTATGGAGACATGGCGAAGCCAGAAGAGGGTAACTAAGAAGAATACAAAACCTGATAGATATGATATCGAGAAGGCCTCTCTTTTGGTGAGGCCCTTTAGAGCAAAGAATAACGGGACGAATGAGAGGTAGGCTACGAGACTGATATTGAGGCTGGGAAAGCTCACGCTCAAGAGCAGTCCGCTAAAGAGCGCCAAGACAGCGCGATCTATTTTTTTTACCCGCAGCACTTTTTATACTTCTTTCCGCTGCCGCATGGGCAAGGATCGTTCCTTCCCACCTTTGGCGCCTGCCTCTCATATGAAACAGGCTTAGGCGCGGGCCCCTTTTTGACACGCGGAGGCGGGGCCTCGTCAGATTCTCTATCCATCTCGCTCAGGGCCGATCTCTCTTTATGTATAAGCTCCTGGCGTTCGAAATCAAATACGCCGAGCGCCGTCTCTTCCTTTATAGGCTGAAGCTTGAATATAAACTCAGACGCTTCCTCTTTTATTGAATCTATCATCTGATAAAACATCCCAAACCCTTCATGCTGATACTCTACCAGGGGGTTCCTCTGGCCATACGCCCTCAAGCCTATCCCCTCTCTTAGATGGTCCATGCTGTAGAGATGATCTTTCCACTTGGTGTCTATGGTCTGGAGGAGTACGGACTTGGCCAGGTAATCCATGGCGTCTTTTCCTATGGTCTCTTCTTTCTGGTCGTAGACCTTCTTTATCCTGGAAAACGCCTCGTCAAATATCTCGTCTTCCGAAAGCTCGGCCGGGTCCAGATCAGAGATATCGACTCCGAATTTGAAGTGCGCCCACTTGGCCATCCCTTCTATATTCCATTCCTCTTTCGGTGTCTCCTTGCCTATATAAGCAGAGATCGCCTTATCCAAAAGCTCCTCTATTATGTGGCTCGAGTAGTCGTTGAGGTCTTCCGACTCCAGTATCTTTCTCCTCTCGCTGTATATGATCTCTCTCTGCCTGTTCATTACGTCGTCGTATTCGAGGACATGTTTTCTTATGTCAAAGTTGCGCTCTTCCACTCTCTTCTGCGCCGTCTCTATGGACTTCGAGACCAGGGGGTGCTGGATCTCCTGCCCCTCTTCCATGCCAAGCCTATCCATTATGACCGATATGCGGTCTGACCCGAATATCCTCATGAGATCGTCTTCCAGCGATAGGTAGAATCTGCTGGAACCGGGGTCACCCTGTCTGCCCGAGCGGCCCCGGAGCTGGTTGTCGATCCTCCTGGACTCGTGACGCTCTGTTGCCATTACATGGAGCCCTCCCAACCTGATGACCTCTTCGTGATCCCTATTGACGAGCTCTCTGTTCTCTTTAAGATATTTTTCGTACTCATCATCTCCCACCACCCTGCCCTGCGCCTTAAGCTTGTCTACCATGTCCCTTGTCATGAACTCAGGGTTCCCGCCCAGCATTATATCGGTCCCGCGCCCCGCCATATTGGTAGCTATTGTCACGGCGCCGTAGCGGCCCGCCTGGGCGACTATATGCGCCTCGAGTTCATGGTACTTGGCGTTAAGGACCTGATGCGGGACACCCCTTCTCTTTAGCATCCCGCTTATAAGCTCGTTCTTCTCTATGGATATAGTACCCACTAGCACAGGCCTCTTCTTCTCGTAGCACTCGGCTATCTCATCGCATATCGCCTTGTACTTCTCCTTGTGGGTCTTATATATCACATCCGAATAATTTGTCCGCTTCAGGGGTTTATTGGTCGGCATTACGGCCACATCGAGCTTGTAGATCTTTTTAAACTCTGCCGCTTCGGTCTCGGCAGTCCCCGTCATGCCGGCAAGTTTTTTGTACATCCTGAAATAGTTCTGAAATGTTATAGTCGCCAGGGTCTGGTTCTCGCGCTCTATCTTGACGTTCTCCTTGGCCTCTACGGCCTGGTGGAGGCCGTCGCTCCATCTCCTGCCCGGCATCATCCTGCCCGTAAATTCGTCCACTATCACGACCTTATTCTCTTTTATCAGGTAGTCCCTGTCTCTCCTGAAGAGCGCGTGCGCGCGGAGGGCTTGATTTATATGGTGTTTATATTCCATGGTGGATATGTCATGGAGGTTCTCCAGGCCCAGCATCTCTGCAGCCTTCTTCTCGCCTGCCTCTGTGAGGTAAGCCGTATGGGCCTTCTCATCGACCACATAGTCGCCGGTCTCCTCTTTGGTAGACTCGTCCTTCTTGCCCATAACAAGGCGCGGGATGATCCTATCTATTCTGTAGTACTTATCTGTGGACTCTTCAGCCGGGCCCGATATGATAAGCGGCGTCCTCGCTTCGTCTACGAGAATGCTGTCCACCTCGT
>JBDRDE010000072.1:0-5851 GCA_043821065.1 Candidatus Omnitrophota bacterium | reverse complement strand
CCTGGCAGATGAGGCATTGGCGAGTTACAGGGCGGCCGTCAAGATAGACCCCGGATACGCCGACGCGTATAATAATATAGGCGCCGTCTACCGCGATATGGGCGAGAAGGGGCGAGCAATGGAATATTTCAAAAAGGCGCTCGATGCGGAGCCGGGACACGCCAAGGCGCGAGAGAACCTTAGCGGTTTAACCGAGTGAACCTCTTATGAGGGAAAAGATGAAAAGACATATCGTGCCTATACTGCTCCTTTGCGTTGTCTCTTTCGCGGTCTTCGCGAACACCTTTGGCAATCCGTTTATATGGGATGATGAGGAGGTTATCCAGGAGGGGAAGTATATAAAGAGATTGAATAATATCCCGTATTTCTTCACACCCGATTACTGGAAACAGTTCTACTTTGAGATGTCCAGGCATCAGGGGCAGAGAGAGGAGGTCGCCTACCGGCCGGTATACATGGCGAGTTTTGCCGTAGATTACTTTTTATGGGGGCTCGATCCCCGCGGTTACCACATGACAAATCTTACCCTCCATATGGTGAATGTTGTAATGATCTACCTCTTTATCCTCGGCCTGGCGAAGCCCGCGGAGCGATCCGGGGGGTTCTTAAGCGTCCCGCTTCTTACGGCCCTATTTTTTGCCACCCACCCCATGCATACCGAATCCATCGCGTGGATAAAGAACCGTTCCGACATTTTGGCGTTGATATTCTTTATATGGTCCATTTTATTGTTTAAAAGATGCTTCTTGGGCTCAACGAAGAGAGAGGCGCTGTCTTATTACGCCGCGAGCCTCTTGGCTTTTGTTTTGGCCCTCCTTTCCAAGGCTATGGCGATTACGCTGCCCGTTATCCTGGCCGTGCACACCCTCCTCTTTATCCCTAAAGAGAGGGTTAAACCGGCGATGTTGGGCACTGTGCCATTCTTCGCGCTGACAGCGGCTTTTATCTTTTTTAAGGCTACGCTTCAGGGTGCTGTAGGTTCAGCCGGGGTTATTTCCCAGCCGATCGGCCTCTATAGGCATATACTGATAGTCATAAAGACCGTAGATTATTACCTAAGACTCCTTATCCTGCCTCTCAAGCCTCAGGCGGTCCGCTTCTTCGCGGTGCCTGATTCCATCTTTGATCCGTCAATTATCTTACTATTGACATCTCTGGCCGTCCTCTCTGTATTTATAGCGAAGAGATATAGAAAAAATCGCCTTCTTTCATATTCTTTTCTATTGTTGTTTATAACCCTTATACCGGTCTCTAACCTGATAATCTTAAATTCGAGGCCCATAGCGGATCAGCGGCTCTATATGCCATCTTTCGGATTTTGCGCTCTACTTGCCATAGTACTTAACTATCTATATAGATTAGAGTTATCAAATCAATTAAAATTTATGGCAAGAAGATCAGTTTTGGTTTTAGCTATTGGCATATTGATCACTTATTCCTTTACAACAATAAAGCGCAATCTAGACTGGAGAGATCCGGTCCTCTTCTGGTCTAAAGCCCTTGAATCGCCTTATGTGAGTAATAAAGCATATGCCAATCTCGGTGTGGCGTATTACAGAGTGAATAGATATCAAGAGGCAATAGAATCGTATATAAAGGCTATAAACATCGATCCTGGAGATTACGTCGCTTACAATAGTCTCGGTATTACATACCGCGACATGATGGGGCATAGCGATGAAGCAATGGCCTCGTTCAGAAAGGCTATAGAGCTGAAGCCGGATTACGCGGAGGCATATAACAACCTCGGCGGCCTATTATTCCAGGGTTTGGGCAGCTTGCAAGAGGCTGAAAGGGTGTTTAAAAAGGCGGTAGAGATCGAACCCAGCTACGCGAGGGCCTTTTTTAATCTAGGGCTTATGCGTGATTTGTCCGGCGATCCGGAAGGAGCCGTAGAGTATTACCTTAAGGCTATAAGACTGGACCCAGAGGTGGGTGCCGCGCCTTATAACAACCTGGCGTATATATTTCTGAACGCCAATAGGGTGGACGACGCCCTGAAGGCCGCGGAAAAGGCACTGTCTATAGAGCCTGAGAACGGCGAGGCCATGGATACCCTGGGATGGGTATACTTCAAAAAGGGCAGGGTTGAGGACGCCTTGAGACTGCTCGAAAATGCCGCCCTTCTGCTCCCGGACAACAGGGAGGTCCAGGGGCATTTGGAGGTGGTTCGGGAAGCTATGGGGCAGAGGGAGTAGCCCTACTTCGCCCACAAAAGAGTCTCATAGATGTTTTGGGCTTCGTAGGGTTTCATTCGGCCTTATGAAAGTGCCAGGCACTCGGTGATTTTGATAGTTAGTAAGACAAAAGGCAGCGGCTGCGCTATTGACTTTATATTAAACATAGCGTATACTTTGTATTGAGATCATTGAAAAGCTGTATCAGTTCGATAAGAGCAAACCCAGAGTGATCTGGGGACGCAAAATCGTGCTTCCCTGGCGCCTACGGCGCCAAGGAACGGCAGATTGCCGAAGACTGGAAGTTGTGAGGTGTCTGATCCAGGCAATTTGCCTGGATTTTTTTTTGGCCTGAGCGCGGAAGTGCCAGGCACTGCGGGAGAGAAGCGATGGAAACGATGGACGAAGGACGATGGACGAAGGACGAAAAGAGGGAAAGAGAAGATGGCTAGAATGCCGAGAGTGTATGTTGAAGGGGTGCTCTACTATGTGACCGCGAAAGGCGGCCACAGCCAATCCATATTCAGGACCCCCGCGGACTATTTAGAATATATCGGCCTCATAAGTAAGTACAAGGCCCAGTACGGTTTCAGGCTCTTCGCGTTCGCGCTCCTCCCCACGCATCTTCACATGCTTGTGGAACTGAAGAATAATATAGGCATCTCGAGCATCATGCACGATCTCAACTCTCTCTATACTAAAGTATTTAACTCAAAATATCACACGAAAGGCCACCTCTTCGAGTCGCGCTTCAAGACGACTCTGGCGCACAAAGAGACGTGCCTGCTCGATCTCACCCGGCATATACATCTAAACCCCAAGAGAGAGAAGATCGTATTCGACCCCAAGGACTACCCTTACTCGAGCTACCCGAAATACCTTGAGCCGGCAAGCAGGAAGGATCCCGGGATGGATTCCGAGATCGAGGAGGTCTTTGGCGTTTTGAGGGGCAGGGAAGAGGCCTTCGAGAAATTTGTAAACGGCATAACTCAGAAAGAAGCGAACAGCATGAAGAGAAGGGCGAAAAAGCGCATACTAGGCCCAAAGAAATTCGAGGAGCGCCTGAGGGCCCTTATGGAGAAGAGCTCATACCAGACGCACCCTACAAAGAGGCTGAAAAAACTGCAGAAGGTGTACGCCTTGCTGGGAGCGGCAGCCCTCGTGGCCCTTTTCGGCGTATCGACCTTCTTCACCAAACAACACACGGCGCTCAGGACGGAATACGACAATACGATAGCGCTGTATGACAGGACGATAAAGATGCTCAAGACCGAGCAGGACAAGGCCATCGCCGCCAACGGGAGCGTCGAAGAATACGCGTGGAAGATAAGGGTGGCCCAAGAGTCGCTCTCGGACCTCAGGCAGGATAGGAACGCGGCCATCGAGATGGCGCGCGAGCTCGAGGGGTATTCTTGGAATATACGCCTTAGACAGATAGGCGGCCCGCGCGCGGCCTTCGCGAATACCGACACGGTCTCTTTCAAGGAGAGCCGGGTGGGGTCGGATAATCTCAAGAAAGAAGGATTCGCGGAGTCTAACTATTCGAAGCGCGAGATCAGAAACGGCAAGGTTGTCTGGGAGACCATACAGAAGAACGCTTGCGGTGAGACCGCGAGCTGGCGCGGCGAATGGGATGGAGCGACGATGAAGGGTGTTTTGAGCAGGCGGTCACAAGACGGTGTTTCGAGGGATTTTTCATTTGTGGCCGTAAGCGGAAGCAGGGATAACCGGGAAAACGGAGGCCGGCCATGAAATCATATATCTTTTTTATGAAAGCGGCGATGATCTCGCTTTTTATATTTCTTCACCTAAGCGCGAACGGTACGTGCGCCGGAGACGAGGCCCAGCACGCGGGCCAGGCGCAGGTGCGCGAGATGTCGGGCACGGTCACTTACTATACACCGAGGAATGCGCCGGCCGTTATAGGTGTGGCGGATAATCAGTCTAACTATGACTACTCATTCCGCGTGACCAAAGAGACGAAACTCGATCACGCGCAAAGGTGGGGCGATATAGCGAGAGGAGATACGGTAAAGGTGGTCTTTACTGATATGCCCAAGGTCGTCAAAGGTTATAAGGTCAACGAGTTGACGGCGAAGAAGGTCACATTATTGAAAAAGATGAGATACGAGGCACCGGCGCAAGGTGATGAATCCGGATCCGGCACGCTGGTGAGTGAATAGATATGGAGACTTTATTAACCAAACTTGCGAAAGGAAGGGTGAGGGCGATGAAGACATACAGCCGTAGCAGTCTTCGTAGAGACCTTAAAAAGAAGAGGCACTCTCAGGCCAGGCTCAAAAGAGCGGTATCGCTCTTGATCACCACTCTCGTTCTCACTCTAGGGGTCTCTCTGGTTCTTTCGCTCGTTTATAATGTCCATGACGCCGAAGCGGTTCAGGTAAAGGATGTTTACAAAGGCAGGTTGTATTTCTACGCTTCAGGAGGCCTCGGCCCGGCCTTTACACAGGTAGTCTGGATAGACGACGGTACAGACGGTACCACGGGAAGCCCTGATGACCATACACTGGTGGATGTAACCAAGTCGGTGGCCTTCATGACAACAGAGGCCAATAGCGGCGCGTATTTCAACACCTATAACGGCTATATAGACTTTTATGACGGCTATCGCCTGGAGATGGGTTTTCAATGGGAGAACGCCGAGCGATGGATAAACTGGAGAGTAGTGGAGTTTGATGACGGCGCCTTCGTCCAGCGCGGCGTTACGAATATAGCCGCCGACGCCCAGGACAGGTATACGATATTGCCTTTTGAGACGGAGATGAACAAGACCTTCATGGTCCTCTACCCGAGCGCGCAGTCTATCGTCAATAACCGCGATCTCTTCATAATGGGCCAGTTCATAGAAGGCGCCGCCGCCTCGGCCCCTCTTATAAGCGTAAAGACCGGAGGCACATCGAGTAATGACAGCTACTTTTACACCCAGCGCGGCGCGCAGTCGTTTTTGTACGACAGCGCGGACGCTACGTACCAGGTAGAGAAGATATCCGTAAGGCTCGACACAAGGACGCCCGAGAGCCCGGCCAACCAGCTTTTGCGCATGACCGTGCGCGAGACGGAGGGCGGCAATGTTGTCTCAGGCAGCCAGGTAGATTGCGATTGGGCCGACATAAGCACAGCCTACTCCTGGGAAGACTTTGTCTTCGCCTCTCCCATAACCCTCAATGACAGCCAGACATATTATATAGACCTGCGTATGGTTAGCGGCACATCCACAGACGATATACGGGCGAATGTGAGGCTGAACGCCGGGTACGCTGACGGACAGTGGTATTCCAACGGCTCGGCGCAGGCCGACAGGGACCTCTTCTTCGAGGTCTATAAGTATGTTGAAGATACAGGCGGAGATAAGGTCTCGCAGACCCTCTACTTTAAGAGGGGAAGGGGTATGGGCGCGTATCCTGTAAGCGCCAACTGGCAGGTAATCTCATTCAACACAGACGCCAAAGTACAACACCAGACAGCGCTCGCCTCTATAGGCACCACAGAGACATCGACCACAGAGGCGCTTACCAGCGCCGTGGATGTAGACAAGTCATTTCTGGTATTCTCATTCATGAACGATGGCGCCGCGGCGTGCGCCACCCATATATTTACGCGCGGCGCGATAACGAACGCCACGACGCTCACTTTTGACCGCCAGGCGTCCGGCC
>JBDRDE010000071.1:0-3078 GCA_043821065.1 Candidatus Omnitrophota bacterium | reverse complement strand
GTCATCTTTTAGTCTCCCTGGCGGTCGAGACAAGATAGAGTACCGCCATCCTGACCGCTATCCCGTTAGTTACCTGCTCCAGGATTACGGAATTCTTGCCGTCAGCTACCTCGCTAGACATCTCCACGCCCCTGTTGATGGGGCCGGGGTGCATGACCACTATATCTTTTTTGCATTTTGCGAGCCGTTCCGTGGTGATACCGTAATTCTTCAGGTATTCGAGCTTCGAAGGAAATGCCACAGCCATATCTCTCTCGAACTGCATCCTGAGCACATTTATCGCGTCCGCGCCCTCCAGCGCCTCATTGAGGTCCGTCGTGGCCTTAACGCCCATCTTCTCTATGCCTTCGGGGATAAGTATTCCCGGCGCGCAGACGGTGACCTTGGCGCCGAGCTTGGTGAGCCCCCAGATGTTAGAGCGCGCGACCCGGGAGTGAGCTATATCTCCTATTATGCTGACCCGCAAGCCCTCTATCTTGCCGAGCTTCTCCTTTAAAGTGAACATGTCCAGAAGCGCCTGGGTCGGGTGTTCATGCCAGCCGTCGCCCGCGTTCACCACGCTGGAAGAGACCGAGCGCGCCATGATGTGCGGGGCGCCGCTGCAATTGTGGCGCACCACTATTATATCTATCTTGAGGGCCTCTATATTCTTGCCCGTGTCGATCAGCGTTTCACCCTTCTTCACGCTCGAGGACTCTACCGCTATATTCAGGACATCCGCCGACAGCCTCTTTGCCGCGAGCTCAAACGAGGCCCGGGTCCTCGTCGAGGGCTCATAGAACAGGTTCACGACCGTCTTGCCGCGGAGCGCGGGCACCTTCTAGATCTGCCTGGTCGTCACCTCTTTAAAGCTTCCGGCGGTATATAATATGAACTTTATTTCTTCCGCTGAAAGATACTCGATCCCCAGCAGGTCTTTCTTGGCCCAGACGAATTTATTGTTCATAGCGCGATCCTGTCTTCAAGCGGTCTTCTCACAGAGCACAACCTCGTCTTTACCGTCAGCCTCCGTCAGCCTGACTTCGACAAGCTCGTTCGAGGATGTCGGCACATTCTTACCCACATAATCGGCTTTTATCGGAAGTTCCCTGTGGCCCCTATCCACGAGCACGGCCAATTGTATCCGTTTCGGACGGCCGAAGTCTATTAGAGCGTCCAGCGCGCACCTTATCGTCCGCCCCGTGAAGAGAACGTCGTCGACCAGTATGATCTTCTTGCCCTCTATGGTGAAATCTATCTCTGTGGCATGGACGACGGGCTGCGCAGCTACCTGGGTAAGGTCATCCCTGTAAAGGGTTATGTCGAGCGCGCCGATGGGCAGCTTCTTATTTATCATGCGCTCTATCTTTAACGCAAGCCTCTGGGCCAGATACGAGCCCCGGTTCTTTATTCCTATCACCGCTATATCATCGGCTCCATCGAAACGTTCGACTATCTCGTGGGATATCCGCTCGAGGGCCTTGTCGATCCCTTCCTTATCCATGACTTTCGACTTCTCTTTTACAGCCATAACTCCCTCATGTATATCTGTTTTCCGATTTCACCGGATATAACTTCCCGCCCGTTCCGCCGGCAGATTTTTCGGCCCTCGTCAAGTCCCTCGCGGGGAGGGTGCTTAAGCATCCGACCCGCGAGGGACTAATCGCGTTACAGCCGAAAAATCCACAAAAAAATCCCACTTACCATGACCAGATAAATGGGCGTTCTCATCCTATTCTGCTCCTTTTCCGGCCTCTCAAGGACCGATCTTTAAAAGGTTTTATACCGAATTGACTGTGTCATTATACCCTCCGTCGCGCGGCGGTGTCAAGCCTTTATTTGCCGCTAATAGCCTCCAGGTTACGGCGCGCATCCGCGTGGGCAGGGTCCATCTCCAGCGCTTTCTTGAATGCGGCTCCGGCCTCTTCCTTCCTGCCTATCGCGAAGTATGCCCCGCCGAGGTTATTATATACATCGGCACGATCCGGACTGATCTCTAGCGCTTTATTATACATGGTGATAGCTTCTTCGTTCTTCCCCATCTCATAATATGCGAGGCCAAGGTTATTACATGGGTCGAAATAATCGGGATCGATCTCTGTCGCCTTCTCATACATGGCGAGAGCCTCTTCTTTCTTCCCCATCTTATAGTATGCGAGGCCGAGGTTATTGTATGGCTCGGCAAGACCGGGACTAATTTCTATAGCCTTCTTATACATGACGATGGCTTCTTCCCTTCTGCCTGTCCTATCGTATATGTTGGCGAGGTTATTATATAGCTCTGTGAAAACGGGATTTATCTCTATCGCTTTCTCATACATGGCGATAGCCTCTTCTTTCTTCCCCGCATCATTGTATGCGACGCCAAGGTTATTATATACATCGGCCTGATCGGGCCTGATCTCTATCGCTTTCTCATACATGGCGATAGCATCTTCTTTCTTTCCCATCCCATAGTATGCGCAGCCGAGGTTATTGTATGCGTCGGCGTAATTGGGCTTGATCCCTATCGCTTTCTTATACATGGCCACAGCCTCTTCTTTCCTGCCCATCTCTCCATATTTGTTGGCGAGATTATTACATATTCTCGGACTACCGGGGGCGTATTTTACGGTTCTTTCGTAAAAAGAGACCGGCTCCCTCCATGTCTCATTCTGTCTGATAGTCAGGTATGAATAAAAGGCCAACAAGCACGATGTGAGGACCATGGCAGGTAGCCGGGATCTTTCATTTTTATATAACGCCCTTAAGAATCCCGCCAGGATCAGGAAGAACCCTATCGACGGCAGATACAGCCAGTTTTCGGCCATATAGGCATTTATAGGATAAAGGTTGGAGACGGGGATCAGCGTTATAAGGAACCACGACAGGGAAAAGAATACGAGCCTGTTGGCCTTTATCGCCCTGAAGGCGCAGAATATCAGGGCCCCCAGGAGCCCAAGGCCGCATAGCACTTTCGGGTCTGTGAAGTTAAATAGGCGCGCTCCGTAATCCATATGAAGGCCAAGGGGTAAAAAGATAAGCCTTACGTAGGTAGCTACGGCGGCAAAAAAGCCCGGGATCCTCTGGAGCAGGGTAGTGTTAAACGTCACGCCGGTT
>JBDRDE010000070.1:0-2070 GCA_043821065.1 Candidatus Omnitrophota bacterium | reverse complement strand
CGTTTATTAGCAACGGAGCCGCCGTTGTACATGCGGGATAGACTATAGTTAGGATAAAAGGAAGGGTATAAGTTAGTGTAAGATTTAGTGGGGTATCTAGGAGAGAGAAATAACAGCAGCAGTCGTTTCTTTCTTTTTGGTTCTTTTTCTTTCTTTGTGAATAATGTGAATATGTGGATAAAAGGCTTGTTTATGGAAATAAAAAAGTGTAGAGTTGCCTCTGAGAAGCAAAAAGTTGGGTTTGCGCCCAACAAAGGAGGCAGAGCTCTACACTATGGATACCATATCAATAGCATTCCCAGTGGTCAAGATAAATTTACCGGTAGAAGGCCTTACGTTCAGTACGCTTGAACAATCGGTCTTTGACATAACCCAAGCTTTAGGCCGCAAAGTCCTGGAGAAAGCGCTCATCGATGTCGATGAACGCCTGAAAACCACACGGTCAAAAGGCGTTCTTATGAATACGGGCAAGCGGGCAAAATACTTCATGACGCGCTTAGGTGATATACGGTATAAGCGCACCCGTTATATCGATACAGCGACCGGCAAGAGTCGATATCTCCTGGAGGAGCATCTCGGGTTAAGGAAAAATCAGAGGGTGAGCCTCATAAGATCCAAGATAGAAATGTTCATAGCCAGTATAACAACATACAGGGATACCGAAGAGAACGTCGAGCTACTGACCGGTTATAGGCGCAGCCATGAATCTATCCGGCAGTCTGTGATAAAAGAGGCTGAGGGGATCCTCGCCCATCAGGATGCCGCTATAGATAAGATCATAAGGTTAGAGGATAACGAGGTTGTGTCCGATCCTCCTGAGATAGCCTATCTGGAGGCCGATTCGGCCTTTATCAGGCGCCAGAGTAGTCGGAAGCGTAAACGAAAGAATGGGTTCCATCGTCAGAAGCGCCGCTCCATCGAAGTAAAATTAGCCATAGGCTATACCGACAAAGTAAAGCGCTCTGAGGCCGGGCGGGGCAAGGGCTTAAAACTTAAGAATAAATTCACCTACACGAGCATAGAGAGCGGAAGAATCTTTATGGAAAAGCTGAGCCTCATAGCCGAAAAGAAGCTGTCTCTGTCAAAAGTGAAGGCTCTTATCTTCGGCGGTGACGGAGGGGCGTATATATCAGCCGGAATCAGGGATTATTTTGTGAACGTTATTTATATCCTGTGTAAATTCCATCTCAAAAGAAATGTCAAAAGGTCGCTTCCCTCGATGCCGAATACGCAAGGCAAGATTAACGGTCTTCTCGGCAGAGACGAGATAGACAAGGCGTTGTCTCTGATAACCAAGTTCGCTGTCCGGGCGAAAGACCGAAAGGAAAAAGATCGCTTAAAAGAACTGCATACATATATCGACCAGAATAGAGACGGAATAAACCCTATCAATCGAATAAAAGACAAGGCTCTACGAAAAAAGATAAAAGGCGCGGGAGCCATGGAATCCAACGTCGATAAGTTTATCGCCCACCGCTTCAAGAAAAGAGGCATGAGCTGGAGTGAAAAGGGCGCCTTAAGCCTTCTCAAAGTAAGGGAGACTATCAGTAACGGAGAATGGGACTCGTGGTGGCTTGAGGGCAGAGACGAGAAGATAGAGATACGGCCTGAGCCCTTAAAACAGCTTACAGCCAAAAACTTCTGGAAAGCCCAGAAGAATGCTATGCCCTTCATCGAGGCCACGATCCCAGCCCTTCAAGGACCGGATCGGAATGAGCCCTGGGCAAAAGTATTGCGGGAAATACAGGATATTGACTACTATAAGCGGAGCTGACACAGTCGTTGTCATGGCCTTAGAAAAGATCGTCGCTCTAATGAGCGATAAAAGACGAATATTCTATGTTGTCGACGGAGAATTGTACTTTATGCGTAAAAATACAGATTTACTTGATAACAACACCGGCCTCATAGGCCGTAATAGACACGTTGGGGGCAGCTCTCACTAATCCACTATGATTATTCGCATTGAGAAAAAGCCCCACCAAGTTCTTGACACAGACCCGCCCTATTTGCGCTTTGACTTTTACCATCCGGTACTATATAATCGCTAAAATGAAGCGAGGGTTGCAA
>JBDRDE010000069.1:0-2244 GCA_043821065.1 Candidatus Omnitrophota bacterium | reverse complement strand
GTTAAAGGAATCTTTACAACTATATTTTTGTGTATTCTGGATAAGGAGATCGCCTCTCTTATCATCTCTTCGGACTCTAGACTCACAACCTCCGCGCTTATCGGACCGTCTACTATGGCACATATCTCTTTTACGACGGCGATAAAATCCCTTCCTTCCCTGGCGATCAGCGTCGGATTCGTCGTTACCCCGTCTATTATGCCCAAAGTATTGGCCTGGCGGATCTCGTCTATATTGGCAGTATCAATGAACAACTTCATTAAAGGCCTCCTGTAATAAAAAAAATTTACACGTCATTATACTCTTTTTTATATTCACGCACAAGGTTTTTACCGGATTTCTTGGCCTCGTAAAGAGCCATGTCGGCTTTATCGATAAGGTCTTCTGCTTCCTCGGAATCTTTCGGATAGACGGAGATGCCGATACTGACTGTCATCTTGAGCAACTCGTCGTATGCTTTAAATACGTGCTCTTCTATACGCTTTCGTATTCTCTCGGCCACCACCATGGCGCCTTCTTTGTTAGTTTCGGACAATATAACGGCAAACTCTTCCCCACCGTGCCGGGCGAGGATATCTATCCCTCTTACGCTTTCTTTCATGATAACGGATATATCTTTCAGAATGATATCGCCGACCAGGTGGCCATATGAATCGTTACAGCGCTTAAAGTCATCTATGTCAAGGACGAGGAGCGCAAAACTGAGCTTATATCTTTCCGACCGTTCTCGTTCCTCCTTTAACCTTTCGGAAAAATACCTCCTCATATAACAGCCCGTAAGAGAATCCGTTATGGAAAGCCTCTCCACCGTCTCGTAAAGAAGGGCCTTCTTTATCTCAAGAGCAAACTGTGTCGATAGAATCAGGAATTTTTCCACGTCGTCTTTAGGCAGGTTTTCGATCATGAGCGCGCCCACTATCTTATTCTCGCTGAGAAGAGGCGCTCCGACAAACAGTGTCACATCGCTGTCAATATTGAGCTCTTTGAATTTATTGTGATCTGTCTTTCTGGATATCGATAGCATTTTTAATCCTGAATTGAACATCGCGATCAACTTAGAATAATCGCTTTCCTCGCCCGGCGCTGCCTTGGCGCTTCCTCCATTATCTCCCTTCTCCTGCCATACATTGTAGACCCGATCGATCGGGGATTCGGCACCGTTTCTTCCCGATACAATAAGCGAGCATCTTCTGAACTTAAAGTTCTCCGTCAGGAAAGAACTCAGGACATTGAACATACCGTCGAGCTTCAGGTTTTCCGACATGCTTCTGGTGACTTCATAAAGATTGACTATCGCCATTTCACGCTCGCTCGTGCCCCGCTCAAATTTCTTGATATTCTCAAATTCTTCTTCCATGCTATTTTTACGTTCGAGAGAGGCCGATATGCGGCTCTTCCACATATCATGATAATCGGTCACCATGCCCCTGGATTTAAGAACGGCTATCTGCATGCCATTAAATACCGCGATGCTTAAAAAGGCGCTTATTGGATCCGTTTTATATAAAAAGATGAACAAAGGTAATAAGACCGGCCACACCAATATGCCCATCTTATATGAAAATTTCGGATGAGAAAAATACCCGAGGATGGCTACAAGCAAGAAGACAACATTCACATAGGCGAACGGAATCTTGCGGGTGATATACAGGATGTGGAAAAAGATAAAGAGAAAAACGCTCAAGACAGCCAATATTATCCTTAATCTTGACAAACCCTTTCCCTCCCCCCGGCCTTTGCCTTGTAAAGCCTTTCGTCCGCGATCCTTATAAGCTCCTCTTCCATAACGGCATCATCGGGATACGACGAAAGCCCTATCGAAACCGTAATTCGGGCCTCATGCCTGCGCAGCGTAAGAGGTTTTTCCTTTATCTTTTTACGCAACTCTTCGGCCTCGAGAAAGGCCTCTCTCTTTTTTCTGCCGCACAAAAGCACCGCTATTTCCTCGCCACCGTACCGGGCGACTATATCGCCCTGCCGCAGAGAGGACCCGATCGTGTATGAAAGATATTTCAATACAAGGTCGCCGGACGCGTGACCGTAACGGTCGTTGTAATCCTTGAAGTGGTCTATGTCTATCATGAGAAAGGCCAGAGTCCCTTTCTTCATAGCGGCCCTTTTAAACTCCTCCCCGAACTTTTCCAAGAAGAACCTGCGTACCAAAAGACCCGTAAGATCATCCTTTATGGCGAGCTCCTGTGTCCGGCTGAAGAGAAGGGAGTTTTCTACTGCTACCGCCGCCAG
>JBDRDE010000068.1:0-5790 GCA_043821065.1 Candidatus Omnitrophota bacterium | reverse complement strand
TTATATTAGTATGTGGTATCAGGGCCGCGCTAAGGAGCTCGGATCTCATGCTTATGGGGCTTGTATGCGGCATATTCGGTTTTCTTGTTCATGGCTTTTTCGACAACCATTTCTACTCACTGCAGCTTTCGTTCCTATTTTGGACATTGGCAGGGCTTTGTAGATCACGGAGTTTTCAATGATGCGCTTAAATAGCGACAAAAGAGAGCAAAAAAATGATACCAAGAAGGTAGTAATTTTCTTTACGCACTATTTTCCATGTCCCGATAAGCCCGGTTCATCCAGGCCGTGGGTAGAGGCAAATATCTTAAAAGAACTAGGGTATAAAGTGGTAGTGATAACTTCCGGAGTCGATTATCTTACAGGTGAGTCTGAGATGGGGTGGCGTCTCTTTAAGAGCGAGAAGATGTGCGGCATAAAGGTGGTCAAGGTTGCCACGATACCTCATTACCGCATTTCGCATTTTAGAAGGACCTTGCACTACTTTATCTATTCGATGATGGCATTCTTTGCCGCTCTCTTTCAGAGGAAACCGGACAGGATACTCCTGGCGAGCGCGTCGTATTTTATAACGTTCTGGTTCTTCCTTTATAAGATCATAAAAGCGCGAGGCGTCAAATTTATTCTTGATGAGCGCGATATGATGCTCGAGAGTTTTGTGGCGTTCGGGATATTAAGGAGAAGAGTAAGATTCTCCATCTTGAGGCAGTGGGATAGATTTGTGAGGAGGAGGGCTGATTGCGTAATAACAGTAAGCGAAGGAATGAAGAAGCACCTGATGGGCCAGGGTGTTCCGCAATCAAAAATAGAGGTCATACCCAACATAGACGTCGAGCTTATGTCGAAGGACATAGAGAAAGATTACCGGGAGCCGAGAAATAATTTTTACGGAAGGGAAGGTTTCGTCGTGATGTATACAGGCAGTTTCGGCATGGCTAACGACGTCTCCACCATACTGAAGGCCGCCGAGTACCTCGATAAGATCCACGAGAATATAGGCTTTATACTATTAGGCACGGGCGAGAAGCTCAATTATTATAAAGAGTACATAAAGGCCAAGAACTTAGGGAACACCATGATAATGGGCGGCCTTTCGAGAGAGAAGACGAGGAGCCTCCTTTATAACGCCGATGTATGCCTTCACGCTTTCAGAAAAGAGAAACCGTCAAACGCAGCGCTCTCTAGCAAGATCTTCGACTACCTCTTATTTAAAAAACCGATCATCTATAGCGGCGAAGGTGAGACAAGGGATCTCATACAGGAGTCGGGCGCGGGCGTATGCGTAGAGGCGCAGAATGCGAATGAACTCGCCAAGGGTATAATGGACCTATGTTCATCGAGACAGGAGCTTCGAGCGATGGGTGAGAGAGGGGAGCGGTATGTAAGGAGCCGCTATTCTAAAGAGTCTGTCTACGAGGCGTTTGCGAAGAGATTCATCTAAAAATACGCCCCCTTACTTGCCAGAGCGCGAAGCTGATGATATACTACGTAGAACAGCTTTCAGCTAAAAAAAAGATGCATATTACATGTAGCGCTGATAGCTGAAGGCTGACTGCTGAAGGCTGATAGCTGATTGCTGACAGCTGAACATAGAAAGGAGCTATTATGCAAAAGAAGATACTGATAATAGACGATAGCAAAGAAGACGTCGATCTTCTCCAGAAGCACCTAAAAAAAATGGGGTTCAAGGTCTATATAAGCATGACCGGCCAGGAGGGGTTGCAAATGACCCGTAAGCTCAAGCCCGACCTGATCCTGCTCGATCTCATTCTGCCCGATATAGACGGTTTCGATGTCTGCGATGAGATAAAGAAAGACGACGCCTTAAAAAAGATAAAGGTGATCATCATAAGCGTAAAGGGTGACGTGGAGAAGGTTGGCAGGGTCCTCCATGTGGGCGCGGACGATTACCTGGTAAAGACGCTCGTAGGTGAGATACCAGACGACCTGGATGACAAGATAAAAGCGCAGCTTGAGATAAAATAACAGTGTTCGGTGTTTATGATTAAGATAAAGATAACAGCCAAATTTATAATCTCATTTCTTATAGTGGCGCTCATACCACTCGCGATAGTAACTTCTTTAAGCTATAACAGTTCCCGCAAAGCGCTCAAAGAGGAGGTGGCCAACAGCCTGCTCGCCGTAGCCGATAATAAGGCCAACCAGCTGAAGACCTACCTAAACGAGCAGGAGAAGAACGCCTCTACGCTGGCACACATGTCGGATACGCTAAACGCCGTAGAGAGGTACAATGACGCCTACTATGGTGAAGGGGGTACCGGCGGCGCTGAATACAATGAAGTCGACACCGAATTTAGGCCGTTCTTTACATACTATCAGAAATCATTCGGGTATGAAGACCTCTATCTCATAAGCCCCAAAGGGAATATCGTCTTCTCGGTCAAGATGAGAGAGGACGCTAGATCTTTGTACGAGCTGGCGCTTTACGAAAAATCCGGGCTGGCGGATGTATTTATAAGGTCTAAGGAGTCTCTCAAGATAGAGATATCCGCATTCGAATACTCCACCGCTATAAATAAGCCGATAGTATATATAAGCGCGCCTGTTTTTAAAGGGGCCGAGCTTATAGGGGCAGCGGTCCTTCAGATGACGAACGAAGGTATAGTCCGGCTTGTAGAGGATTATACGGGATTGGGCGATACAGGAGAGCTTATAGTAGCCTCTTACATAGATGATAAGGCGGTAGTGATCACACCGCTTAGATTCGACCCTCACGCGGAGTTCATAAGGAAGGTCCCTATCGGCTCTAAGGAGGAGCAGGATATACAAAGATCGGTCAGAGGCGAAGAAGGCATCGGCATGACCATAGACCACAGAGCGAGAGAGGTCTTAAGCGCCTGGAAGCACCTGCCGTCCTTCAGGCTGGGCCTTGTAGTCAAGATGGACACAGAGGAGATACTCGTCTCCGCCAACCGCTTGCGGAATACGCTCCTTATGATAAGCCTTGGCCTCTTGGCGTTGGTGGTAGTGATGGCGGTATTTATAGCCAGCTCCATATCCAGCCCGATCAAAGAATTGACAAAGGTATCGAGCACGATCTCGGGTGGCGACCTCAACGCGCGCGCAGACATAAAAGCCAATGACGAGATAGGGGATCTCGCCAGGGCATTTAATGAGATGACCGATAGGCTCGTGGAGGCGAAGGCAAGCGTAGAAGAGCAGAGAGGGCTTCTCGAGAAGGCCAATAAAGAGCTCGACAGCTTCGTATATACCGCGAGCCATGATCTCAGGGCGCCGCTCCGGGCCATCTCTTCTTTCGCGACATTCCTGGAAGAAGACTATAAGGATAAGATCGACGCAGGCGGCAGAGACAATATAAGAGAGATCATAGAGGGGGCGGCGAGAATGAACAGGCTCATAGAGGACCTGCTCGCTCTTTCGCGTATCTCCAGGATCAAGAATCCTTTCGAGGACGTCAACATCAATACGGTGGTCATGGAGGCCGTAAAGCAGATAGAGTTCGATATAAAGAAGAACAATGTCGACCTCAAGATCCGTGAGTACTTGCCTACCATACACTGCGATCGCATCAAGATAGGCGCGGCCTTCCTCAACCTCATAAATAATGCCGTAAAATTCTCGTCTAAGAACAATAAAGAGAGGCCGAGGGTAGAGGTGGGATACGAGGATGACGGCGACTCATATAAATTCTTCGTAAAAGATAACGGTATAGGCATAGCCCCTAAATATCACAATCAGATATTCGGTATATTTAAGAGGCTCCACTCGGCCGAAGAGTACGATGGCACGGGCGCGGGACTGAGTATAGTCAAGCGCGTTATTGACGACCATAACGGAAAGCTATGGATAGAGTCGGACGAGGGAAAGGGCGCGACCTTCTTTTTTACGATACCCAAAGAGCTCAAACATAAGAAGAAGATCGGAGAGATACTCGTGGAGCAGGGTGTCGTCAGCGAAGAAGAGGTGGAGAAGGCCTTGAAGAAGCAATACGGAGACGTGACGCCGCCAAAGCCAAAAGGAGATTAGCGCGTATGCGCTACTTAATACAGGGTTGCAAAATGGAGGAGAAAAGATGCCCGGTGAGATGAAAGATGAAGAGAGAAGCAGTGTCCCGCTCAATCTCCTGCTCGTCGAGGACAATGAGACCGATATCAAAATAGCCCAAAGGGCCTTTGCCAAGAGTGAGCTCAAGACGAATGTCTATATCGCGCATGACGGTGAGGAGGCGCTCCAGTTTATCCGCAATGAAGGAAAGTACAAGGATAAGAAGCTGTATCCCAGGCCGGGGATCATACTCCTGGACATAAAGATGCCCAAGAAGGACGGTTTTCAGGTACTCAAAGAGCTGAAGAGCGATCCGCAGTACGATTTTATACCTGTTATTATGCTTACGTCATCGAAAGACGAGGAAGATATAGTCAAGAGTTACAGATCCGGCGCGGCGAGCTTTATACAGAAGCCTATCAGCTATGACAATTTCATAAAGGTCGTGGACAACTTCAATTATTACTGGCACATAATAAATAGGCTGCCGAACCCGGAGTTGGGAGGCGGGAGTCGGGAGTCAGATTGAAGGCGGTTTGCGGTGCGCGGTTAGCGGTTTGCGTACCGCACGCTAACCGCTAACCAAAAACCGCTAACCGAAAAGAGTAGGTACATATGGCGAAGATACTCATCATCGACGACAGTGAGCAGGACAGGAAGATCATGGCGCGCTTCCTTTCGAGGGCCGGTTACGCGGACCTCATAACGGCCGAGACAGGAGAAGAGGGCGTGGAGAAAGCGAAAAGCGAAAACCCGGATCTCGTCGTAACGGATACGGTCATGCCGGGGGTAGACGGCTTCGAGGTCTGCCGCATGATACGGGAAGCCCAGGGGCCATCGACGCCTAAGATCATCATAGTGACGGGCGCCATAGACGCCGTCAACGCCGTTATGGCGAGAAAGATGGGGGCGAACGACTATTGCGCAAAGACGAGCGACTGCGCCCCATTGCTGGAAGCGATAGGAAAACTGATTTAGTACTATGTAGTCCAGAGTCCGGAGTCAGGAGTCTGGAGATCAGGTGTAAACAACGGCTAAAAATATGAATTTTTTGAAAAAATCGATTTTTATCATTGAACCCCGGACTCCCGACCCCGGACTCCCGACTCCGGACTATATGATATGAGCAATCAAAACAAAGACGACAAGATAATGGAATTGGAGAAGGCTCTCAAAGAGAGCAAGAAGGATCTCGAGGCCCATGTGTGGGGGCTGGAGAAGACGAATGAGGCGATACGCCTGCTCTATAAAGAGCTCGAGTTTAGGAATATCGAGCTTAGAAAACTGGACCAACTGAAGTCGGACTTCGTCTCGACCGTATCGCACGAGCTGCGCACCCCGCTATCGATCATCAAAGAGGGGATAAACCTTATACTGGATGAGATAACGGGCAAGATAAACGAGCAGCAGAATAAATATCTCTCCATCGCAAAGCAGAGCGTCGACAGGCTCGAAAGGATAATAAACGACCTTCTGAACATCTCGAAGATAGAATCGGGTAAGATCGAACTTAAGAAACGCCCCGTACTTATAAACGAGTTAATAAGGAGCGCTGCCGACCCGTTCGAGCCCAAGCTCAAAACAGCCGGCCTGAAACTTAAATTAGATCTGCTCGATAAGGATCTGGAGATCAATATCGATCCCGATAGGATCACGCAGGTCCTTGTAAACCTGATAGGAAATGCCCTTAAATTTACGGAGAAGGGCTATATAGGGGTATCGGTGGATGATAAAGAGGGTGAGATCGAGTGCGCGGTCTCGGAT
>JBDRDE010000067.1:0-5573 GCA_043821065.1 Candidatus Omnitrophota bacterium | reverse complement strand
AGGTTTAAACCTGGCCTACGCCTGTTTTACTACGCCTGTTTTACGTACCTACCACTTGAAAAGACCCCTCAGTGTATGTTATTATATACATATGCTTTTAGATGTCGCGATAGTGAGCACTACGAAAGTTATATTTAACGGACAGGCGAAGAATGTGATCGTGCCCGGGGAGGGGGGCGTCTTCGAGGTACTCCCATTCCATAAGAGTATCCTCAGCCGCCTCATCTCCGGAGTTTTAATTTTAGAAGACCGGGAACTGCCAATAAAGAGGGGAGTAATACAGGCCAGTAAGAATCGGGTCACTATTATCGTGGAAGAGAGATGATTTGATAAGCATGGTTGTAATTTGCATTTATATATATAATAGGGTATAATCATAATAATATGGACAGAAATATTGCCTTAATAATGATATTCGCATTTGCGATCTTGGGCCCGTGCGCCGTATTTGCCGCGGGATGTTTTGCGAGCATAAGCGCCCTTGGCAGAAACCCTTCCGCCGCTCCAAAGATATTCACGGCACTCATAATCGCGCTCGTCTTCGCGCAGGCCCTGGCAATAATCGCGATACTTGTGATATTTCAGTTGTTTGTGGGATAATATAGTCCGGAGTCCGGAGTCCGGAGTCCGGAGTCCGGAGTTAGGAGATCGAATGAAAAGAGACATCCTTAAAAAGAAAAAAGCTTTAAGGAAGTGCTTTTGCTATTGAACTACGGACTCCTGACCCCGGACTCCTAACTAAAAGAGAGGCTAATTATGTCGTTCGTTATTCCGGCAATAGTGGCGCAGGTCTTCATATTCTTAACCCTAATTTTTATATTCAAAGGCATATTGACAAAAAATATTGTCTTGGCCACCAAGCATATCGATGAGCTGAACCAGGAGTATAGTAAGAGTGAGGAGGCGGCGGCGAAGAAACTTACTGAAGCCAACAAGAGCGCCCAGGAGATAATAGCGAAGGCCCTCAACGAAGCTCAGGCAAAGATGGACGAAGCCGTCAAAAAGACGGAAGAGGCAAAACAGGACATGCTGAAAGAGGCCCGCACGCAGGCAGAGGAGATCATGCAGCAGGCCGATAAGTCCAAGACCGCCCTCATCTCTGAGATCGAGGAGCGGATAGCCAAGGAGGCCATGAAGAAGGCCGCGGAACTGATCCAGTCCGCCCTCCCGGATGAATTGAAGCTGGCTACCCATTCACAATGGGTCGATGACCTGATAGATAAAGGTTTTGATAAGATAGGCGAACTAAAGATAGTTGAGGGGATAAAAGAGATAAAGGTCGTGACCGCTTTTCCATTGAAAGAAGGGGATCGCGCCAGATTGTTAAAGAAGGTGAACGGGCTCTTGGGAAAGGATATGGGTTTAAAAGAGGAACTCGACCCGAGTGTCGTGGCGGGGATCGTCGTAGAGATAGGCAGTCTCGTACTGGACGGTAGCCTGAGAAATAAGATCCAGGAGCACTCTTTTGCCCTAGACGCAGCTAAGAAGGATGCCGGTGAGCAGTAAAGGGATAGATATAGACAAAACTAAGACGAGTTTTGATGTCCGCGAGGAAGGATATGTAGAGTCCGTGCGGCAGTTCGTCGCGATAGCCAAAGGGCTTCCCTTCTGCATGAACGGACAGATCGTCGAATTCGAGAACGGCGCTCAGGGGCTTGTGCTAGGATTTACAGCGGAAGATATCCAGATACTCATCCTGGGCGATGCCGGGGATATCCGCGCGGGCGATAAGGTATACAATAAGGGCAAGTCGCTCGACCTGCCTGTAGGCGACGCGTTCATCGGACGTATAGTGAACGGGCTCTGTCAGCCTCAGGATGGTCTCGGGCCGATAAAATCTGACGATAAGTTTCCCGTTTTTCGCGTAGCGCCCGGGGTCATGGAGCGGCAGCCTGTCGATAAGTCATTTGAGACGGGCACGCTGATACTTGACGCCATCATACCAACAGCCAAAGGGCAGCGCCAGCTGCTCATCGGCGACCGCCAGACCGGAAAGACGACGGTTGCTCTGGATGCTATCATCAATCAGAAGGGAAGGGACGTCATATGTATATATTGTATGATAGGAAAGCCGTATTCCAGCCTCATAAAGGTGGTAGACCTGCTCAGAGAGCATGACGCCCTGAAATATACCCTTATCGTTACAGGCGTGGCGTCTCTGTCTACAGGTGAGCAGTATCTGGCCCCTTACACCGCGGCGATGCTGGGAGAGTACTTCATGTATAAGGGCAAGGACGTATTTGTGGTATTCGATGACCTTACAAAGCACGCCTGGATCTATCGCCAGCTCTCCCTGCTTCTGGAGCGCGCTCCAGGCCGTGAAGCCTATCCCGGTGATGTCTTTTATATACATTCACAGCTTGTGGAGAGGGCGGGATGCCTGAGCGAAGAGCGGGGAGGCGGTTCGATGACGTTCTTCCCTATAGTCGAGATCCTACAAGGAGATCTCACGGGCTATATCCCGACCAATATCATCTCCATGACGGACGGCCAGCTCTATTTCTCGACCGACCTTTTCAAGAAAGGCTTTATGCCCGCCGTAGACTTCGGGCTCTCAGTCTCACGTATCGGGAACAAGGCCCAGTGGGCCGCCATGCGCGCGGTAAGCAAGACATTGAGGCTCGACTATATCCAGTATAAAGAGCTCTTAAAAGTGACGCAGATGCAGTCTAGTGGTATCTCACAAGACGCCCAGACCAAGCTGAAGCGGGGAGAGGCTATAAATGCCCTCATCAATCAGTACAGGAACATGCCCGTTCTTATGGAATCCCAGATCGTCTATCTGAATGCCCTTGGCCTGGGGTTTCTCGACAATCTGTCAAAAGAGCAGATCTTGCAGTTTCGGGAGGATATCCCGCCATACATAACTAAGAAATACCCTACATTTTTCAAGGAGCTTCGCGCCGAAAAGAAGTTGACCGACGATATGGCCGAAAAGCTGAAGGTCTACCTGAAGGAGTATATCGCGGAAATGCTGAAGTAGGATAGGAAAAAATATGTCAGATTCCGGTACGCTCGCCCGAAATCTAAAACCCGGGCTCGCAGCCGGAATGACAATAATAGTATATTATGAAGACATTAGTAGGCGTAAAAAAGGATATGGAGTTCAACAAGGGGCTCTCGCAGCTGATAGAGACGCTTAAATCTATCGCTATCGCGCACTACTACGCTATGGAGAAGAGGCTGCATGTCTTTGAGCAATTTATTCCTACGGTGGAGAGTTTTTTTGCGGCAGTAGGTGTGGGCGCGTCGAACCACCCATTTGTCACCCCGAAAAAGAACGCGCAGGCTATAGTCGCCATAACCACAGATGCCGGTTTTCTCGGGGGGCTCAACATGAAGGTCGTGGGCGCGGCGCTTGAAGAGGCCCGCAAGATGCCCGCCACAATAATAGTGGTAGGCGAGCGTGGAAAGGCGTATGTCCGTGGAACGGGCTTTCCGATAGTAGGTTTTCCCGGTATCCAGGACGAGGAGAGGCGCGCTCAAGCGTGGCAGCTGCGAGATTACATAATTGAAAAGGTGCTGGCAGGGGAGTTCCATACGGTAAAGGTGGTCTATCCGCGGGCTGTTACATTTGGGGTGCAGCGCATCAAGATGGTCTCTTTTCTGCCGTTTGATACCGGCAATATAAAGAACTCGGGCGCAGAGGCGGCGCCTGATATGATACTGGAATCGAGGCCGAGTGATATTATCGAGTACCTCGTTTATCTCTGGATGGGGGAGATGCTTTATGACATCTTCGGCCTCAGCCGGCTGGCGGAATTTTCGGCCCGTTATGTCCATCTGGATGAGAGCGGTGAGAAGCTGAAGGATGAAGAGAAGAAGGTAAAGCTGGAATATTTTCGCGTACGCCACGAGCTCGCCGACCGGGCCCTGCGCGAACTGATCTCAGGGAGATATGTCCGTGGAAAAAAATAAGAAAGACGAAAAGATCGCAGGGCGCGTGATCGCGGTCCAGGGGCCGGTAGTAGATGTAAAATTCCAATGCCAGAAGGACGTCCCCAGAGTGTACGGATTTATCATCACACATACAGTGGACGGCGAAGAGGTTTACCTGGAGGTCGCCGAGCATATGCCCGGGAATATAGCGCGCTGTATCGCGATAAACTCGACTATCAACATACCCCGCGACCAGGAGGCCCTCTATACAGGCAAAGGCATAGAAGTGCCCGTGGGCGATGGCATGTATGGCCGCCTGGTCAACGTATTGGGGCATCCAATAGACAAAAGGGGTGAGATCGAATGCGCCGAGAAGATGCCTATACACAGGGGGCATATGGGCAGCTACCTGAGGACCGACACTAAAAAGAAGAAGAGTTTCGAGGTAATGGAGACGGGGCTTAAGGTCATAGATCTACTCTTCCCTATGGTCAAAGGGTCGAAGACCGGCATCCTGGGTGGAGCCGGCATGGGAAAGAGCGTGCTTACCCTGGAGATCATCCAAAAGATAGTAAAGATGCATGAAGGCTCATGCGTATTTGCCGGTGTCGGTGAGCGTATACGCGAAGGTAACGAACTTTACCATGAACTTAAAGAATCCGGGGTCCTCTCAAAGACGCAGATGGTCTTTGGCCAGATGAACGAGCCGCCTGGGGCGCGATTCGGTGTGGCCATGACAGGCGTCACTTTCGCTGAGGCCATCCAGAAGAAGAATCAGGACGTCCTGCTCTTCGTGGACAATATTTTCAGGTATATCCAGGCCGGTTCCGAGATGTCGACGCTCATGGGGCGCGTTCCATCGGAAACAGGATACCAGCCGACGATGATGGCAGAGGTGAGCGAATTCCACGAAAGGATCAAGACGTCCCCAAAAGGGGGGGGGTCGATCACTTCTATAGAATGTGTATATGTCCCCGCCGATGACTTGACAGACCCGGCTGTAGTGGTACTCTTCAGTTTTATGGATAATGTGATGGTGCTTTCCAGAGAGAAGGTCCAGCTGGGCATTTATCCAGCTATCGACCCTCTCTTGTCGTCAAGCTCGAATCTTGACGTGGATATCGTAGGGAAACGGCATGTCGATATCGCCCAAACGGTCGTCAAGATGTTCCAGAAATACGAAGAGCTGCGCCGCATCGTATTGGTAATAGGTATCGACGAGCTTTCGTCCGCAGACCGCATTATCTATGAACGCGCGAGAAAGCTGCAGTATTTTCTTACACAGCCTTTCACAGTGGCTGAATCGTATACAGGAAAGAAAGGCGCTTACGTAACGATAGAACAAACATTGGAAGGATGCGAGAGAATAATAGACGGAAGAGTGGATCGTAAACCCGAAGGGGATTTTTACCTTATAGGCGCGCTGCCCATAGGATAGAATAGTCGGGAGTCAGGAGTTGGGAGTCAGGAGTTCAGCATGTAAACGACATATTTAAAAAAGCTCCTCTTCTTTTTTAAAGATGTCTATTACTCCAGCTCTCCCGACTACAGACTCCGGACTCCGGACTTAAATAGACAGGACGCCGCATGAAAATACAACCGAAAAGGATAGGCGAGCTATTGATAGAGAAAGGGATCGTCACTCCTGTGGAGCTCGAAAGCGCCTTAACAGAGCAGCTGAGGACGAAGGAGTT
>JBDRDE010000066.1:0-2140 GCA_043821065.1 Candidatus Omnitrophota bacterium | reverse complement strand
ATTGGCTTATTGTTGGCATGATTAGTTTTTCTTCATCCCTTCGAGCTTTTTTCTGGCCTCTTTTTTAGCTTTCGATTCTCCTTTTTTCTCCTTGACGTCTAATATCTCTTTTTTTGGCTCTTCCTTCTTTTCTTTCTCTTTCTCCTTCTTCTTTTGCGCCTCTAGCTCTATCTCGGTGATCTCCCTTTCCAGCTCTATGTTCCTGTGGGCATGATAGCCTGTACCTGCAGGTATGAGGTGGCCCATGATCACGTTCTCCTTAAGGCCGTATAACTTATCCCTCCTGCCGCTTGCCGCGGCGTCGGCCAGGACGCGCGTCGGTTCCTGGAAGCTTGCCGCCGATATGAAACTCTCGGTCGTTAGCGAGGATTTCGTTATCCCCAGAAGTATCGGCGTGGCGCTTGCCGGCTTCTTGTTCTTCTTTATCACCCTCATATTTTCTTCCTGGAACCTGAACTTATCCACCTGCTGGTCTATCAGGAAATCTGTATCGCCCGGGTCGTCGATCTTGACCTTCTTCAGCATCTGCCTTACGATGACCTCTATATGTTTATCGTTGATCTTGACGCCCTGCAGCCTATAGACCTCCTGCACCTCGTTCACCAGGTACTCCTGCAGCTTTTTATCGCCGCTGACGCTGAGGATATCCTGCGGCACTATGGGGCCGTCTATAAGCTGCTGCCCGGCTGTTACCCTGTCGCCCTTATATACGTTGAGGTGCTTGCCGTGCGGTATTACATACTCCTTTTTCATGCCTGTGGAGCTCTTTACTATAACACGCCTCTGCCTTTTCTTGGGCTCTCCAAACTCCACTATACCATCGATCTCGCTTATAATGGCGGGGTTCTTCGGGCGCCTTGCCTCGAAGAGCTCCGCCACCCTGGGAAGTCCGCCCGTTATATCCTTTGTTTTTGTAGCGACTCGCGGCATCTTGACCAGGACATCGCCGGCCTCGACCTGCTGGTTGTCTCCAACCAATATGTGCGCCCCGGAAGGTATAGGGTATATGGCGGCGACCTCCTTCTTTTCATTCAACATAATGATATGTGGGTGGTAGTCGCCTTTAAGCTCCAGGACGACCTTCCTTATCAATTTAGTGGCCGCATCCACTTCGCTGTGTATGGTGATGTCCTCCTTGATGTCCTCATATTTTACCGTCCCGCTTACTTCCGTAAGGATAGGAGATGTATAAGGATCCCATCTTACGAAGATCTTGCTCTTTTCTATCGCCTCCCCTTCCTCAAGTAAAATATTGGCGCCCTGCGGGACGACATGTTTTTCCAATTCCCTGCCGGCATCGTCATTGATGCTTATCTGGCCGTTCCTGTTAAGGACGATGACCCCTTTCGTGCTTTTACGTTTTACGGTCTTCAGTTCATGATACTTTATTACGCCCTTTTCCTTAGACCGCAGGTATGACTGCTCGATGACCTTGCTGGCCGTACCGCCTATATGGAATGTTCTCATGGTAAGCTGTGTGCCGGGCTCCCCGATCGACTGGGCAGCTGTTACGCCGATCGCTTCACCCAGCTCAACGAGCTTTCCCGTGGCGAGGTTTCGCCCGTAACATTTGCGGCAGATCCCATGCGGGTTTTCGCAAGTTAAGACGCTGCGTATCCTTATCTTCTCTATGCCCGATGCTTCGATCTTTTCCGCTTTTTCGTCGGTGATCACTTCGCCGGCCTCTACAATTGTAGTATCTGTTATTACGTCTACAATGTTGTCGAGCGCTACTCTGCCTACTATTCTCTCCTCCAGGCTCACCACGACATCATCGCCTTCAATGATAGCGCTTGTCAGGATACCGTTTAGGGTACCGCAGTCTTCGTCCGTGATTATAACATCCTGCGCGACATCCACCAGCCTCCTGGTAAGATATCCGGAGTCGGCGGTCTTTAAGGCCGTGTCCGCGAGACCCTTTCTGGCACCGTGTGTCGATATAAAGTACTCCAAAACGGTCAGGCCTTCTCTGAAGTTCGCCGTGATCGGCCTTTCGATGATCTCTCCTGACGGCTTTGCCATAAGGCCCCTCATCCCGGCCAGCTGCCTTATCTGCTGCCTGGAACCTCTTGCCCCTGAGTCGGCCATCATAAATACAGAATTGAACGGGTCCAGGCCCTTAAAAATATAATCCGACACC
>JBDRDE010000065.1:0-5094 GCA_043821065.1 Candidatus Omnitrophota bacterium | reverse complement strand
ATGCTCATAAGGGTGGGATACGCGTTCCAGGAGAATTCTGACTTCCACAAGAAGAGGCCAAGACTATGACCGTGCGCGGTAAATACGAGACGACTATAGGGCTGGAAGTCCATACGCAGCTGTCGACCCGCTCAAAGATATTCTGCGGCTGCTCTATAAAGTTTGGCGCGCCGCCGAATACCCAGACATGCCCTGTCTGCCTGGGTTTCCCGGGCGTCCTGCCGGTCTTCAATAGGGAGGCCTTGCGTTGCGCCATAAAGGTGGGGCTGGCGCTGGATTGCGAGATAGCAGAGATGATCAAGTTCGACAGGAAGAACTACTTCTATCCTGATCTGCCAAAAGGCTTCCAGATATCCCAGTACGATCTGCCCATTGCCGCTAAGGGAAAGCTGCTTGTATTAACCGCCTCCGGAGATAAGAATATAAGCATAAGGAGGGTCCACCTCGAAGAAGACGCGGGAAAGCTTATACATGTAGAGGGCGAGGACTCAAGCCTCGTCGACTTCAACCGCTGCGGCACGCCGCTTCTCGAGATAGTGAGCGAGCCGGATATCACCTCGCCGCAGGAAGCTTACGATTATCTTACCGAACTGAAGGCGATACTCAAGTATCTGGGCGTCTCCGATTGTAATATGGAAGAGGGGAGCCTGCGCTGCGACGCGAATATATCGTTGAAGCCGAAGGGCGCCAAAGAGCTGGGCGTCAAGGCGGAGCTAAAGAATATGAATACCTTCAAAGGCGTAAAGAACGCCCTGGAATACGAGATAGAGAGACAAGAAGGGATACTTCAAGAGGGTGGCAGGATCGTCCAGGAGACGAGGCTCTGGAACGACTCCGCGGGCAAGAGCTACCCGATGCGCTCTAAGGAAGAGGCCTTCGACTACAGGTATTTTCCTGAGCCCGACCTCGTGCCCTTTACCGTGGATAAAGAGTTGGTAAACTCGATCGGGGAGTCTATCCCGGAGCTTCCGAGGAAGCGTTGCGAGAGATTTGTAAGCGAATACAAACTGCCGGTTCTCACAGCCTCGACCATAGTTCAGGAGAAAGAGACCGCCGATTATTTTGAGGAGTGTATGGGTTTTTATAAGGACCCACAGATGATAGCCAATTGGATCACAGGCGGCATCTTAAGCGAGTTCAACAAGAGACTCTCTGCCCGGCGCGGCTCATCTATAAGGGAGCTGGGGATAAAACCGGAGGGCCTGGCTGAAATGCTGACGCTTATCGATAAAGGCGAGATCTCCGGGAAGATCGCCAAGGTGATACTGCCGGAGATGATAGATACAAAGAAGAGCGCCAAGGAGATCGTCAAGGCCAAGGGGATGTCGCAGATAAAGGATAAGGATGAATTGACAAAGATACTGGATGAGGTCATAGTCTCCAATGCCAAGCCGGTGGAGGATTATAAGAGCGGCAAAGAGGCCGCACTTACGTTCCTGGTGGGTCAGGTGATGAAGGCTACTAAAGGAAAGGCCAACCCCAAGATAGTCAATGAGATGCTAAAAGAGAGGATGGATAGATCATGAAGAGAGAGAGGTTATTCCGCGTATCGGTTATAGTTTTATCAATATTCCTGGTCGCCAAGATCGGCCTGGCGAAAAAGGATGACGTTAAAGACCTTTACGAACATATACAGCTATTCAGCGACGCAATGACATATGTCAGGTCGAACTACGTGGATGAGATGAAGGACAAAGACCTGGTGTACGGCGCGCTTAAAGGGATGCTCGCCTCGCTCGATCCCTACAGCCAGTTTATGGACCCTGAGAGCTTCAAAGAGATACAGATAGAGACGAAGGGAGAGTTCGGGGCGCTGGGTATAGAGATATCGATAAAAGACGGACTCCTTACTATTATATCGCCCCTGGAGGACACTCCGGCGGACAAGGCCGGGATAAAGGCCGGCGACAGGATAGTAAAGATCGAAGATGTCACGACGAAAGACATAACGCTCATAGAGGCTGTCAAGAAGCTGCGCGGCAAGCCCGGCTCCGAAGTCACTATAACCATACTCAGAGAGAGCGAGTCGAAGATATTCGATGTGAAGGTCACGCGCGCCATCATAAAGATGGACAGCATAAAAGAGGCCTCCATTATCGAAGACGGGATAGGCTACATAAGGCTGGTGGAGTTTCAGCAGAGGACGCCGCAGGACCTGAGAAGCTCGCTCAAGAAGCTGAAGGAATCCGGCATGGAATCCCTGATACTCGATTTGAGGAACAACCCAGGGGGGCTGCTCGATGTAGCGGTGGATGTCTCTGACAACTTCTTAAAAAAGGACCAGACCATAGTATCTACCAGGGGGCGCCACAAAGAGCAGGAGATAGTATATAGATCCCGGATCGATTCGGATGTCTCTTACCCGATCGTAGTTATGGTCAACGGCGGTTCGGCGAGCGCCTCCGAGATAGTCGCGGGCGCGATACAGGACAACAGGCGGGGCATAGTATTGGGTACGAAGAGTTTCGGAAAAGCCTCTGTCCAGACCGTAATACCGCTCAAGGACAGCTCGGCCCTGAGGTTGACCACGGCAAAATACTTTACCCCCAGCGGCCGCTCCATAAGGGAAGAGGGTATCATGCCGGATGTCACAGTGGAGTACAAGGAGATGCCCAAAACAGACGAAGAAGAGGATAGAGTGGAAGAGGTCTTCGAGAAGGTAGAGAAAGAGAAGAAAGAGAAGAAGAGAGAGTACGACAACCAGCTCTTACGCGCCGTTGACCTTCTAAAAGGAGTAAGTGCGTTTAAGAGGATGGAGAATGTCCAGAAGATAGATGAATAAAAAAGCGTATATAGCGGTAATAGTGATCCTCGCGCTGACCACTCTCTTTTACTGGCACAGGTCCAGGGAGTATTCCACTACCCTCAGGATGATACAGGTGAGGATAGAGGAGTCAAAGAGAACGCTTGACGGCGAGAGGGCCCTGCGCGAGAGTGTCGAGAAGAAGCTTGAAGAGAGGCAAAAGAGAGAAGCCGCGGTGAAGGCGGCTGCCGAGGAGTATGTAAAGAGATACGCCATTTCTAAAGATGGGGCCAAGATCGCGATAGTCCTGGATGACTGGGGGTATAATCAGAAGAACCTGAAGTCTTTACTCGCGATAGAGGCGCCGATCACGCTCTCGGTCCTGCCGAACCTTCCATATTCACGGGTGATAGCCGAGAAGGCCCACGCCGGGGGCAAGGAGGTGATACTCCACCTGCCGCTCGAGCCGCATGAAGCTATGCCTCTTGAGAACAATACCATTACATCGGGGATGGTAGACGAAGAGGCCCTCGAAAACTTAAACAGCGCCATCTTGAGTATCCCGCACCTCAAAGGGGTCTCCAACCACATGGGCTCAAAGGCCACAGAAGACGCGAAGCTTATGTTGGTCCTATTGGATGAGATGAAGAGAGAAGGCCTCTATTTTCTCGACAGCCTTGTTACTACCAAGAGTGTCTGCTCCGATATTGCGGACGCGGCCGGGGTGAAGTTTGCCTCGAGGTCCGTCTTTCTCGACAACGAGCTCGACAGCGAGTATATAAAAGAGCAGATCATGGAGACGGCCAGGCAGGCCCTCCAGACGGGGCAGGCCATAGGGATAGGGCACGACAGGGCCATTACGATAAAGGCTCTAGCAGAGATGGTGCCGAAACTAAGAGAGATGGGTATAGAGATCGTTCCTGTTTCTGAGATAGTGAAGTGAGCGTAGAGCGTAGAGTGTAGAGTGTGCATATACTGGGTGTTGAGACTTCATGCATGTCATTCCGGCCGAGCTGCTGTTTTGCCAGCTGGCGAGTGCCGGAATCTAAGACCGAGATTCCGGTATAGCTCGCCTGGCATCTTATATTCAGGCTCGCTAACCGGAATGACAATAAGGTAATTATGATCACCCTAGGGATTGAAACTTCGTGCTAGGCGCGTATGCGCCATGCTATACAGGGCAGAAAACGAGAAAATGGTAGCGTGATCACATTAGGTATAGAAACTTCGTGCGACGAGACCTCGGTATCGGTCACTGACGGTAGGAAGATCCTGTCTAACGTAGTGACATCGAGCGTCCATCTCCATTCGGAGTTCGGCGGTGTCGTCCCCGAGATAGCGTCGCGCTTCCACCTGGAATATATCACTCCTGTTATGAAAGAGTCATTGAAAGAGGCGGGTCTCTCACTCGATAAGGTAGAGCTTATCGCCGTCACAAAAGAGCCGGGGCTGATCGGGTCTCTTCTCGTAGGCATATCCATGGCCAAGGCGTTGGGCTACTCGCTCTCTGTGCCTGTTGTGGAAGTAAACCATATAATCGCTCATATCTACGCGAACCTCATGCATTACAGCGGGATAGATTTTCCGCTTATGGGGCTTATAGTCTCGGGCGGCCATACGCTCATCATATGGATGGATGACATCGACAAGTGGAAGGTCATCGGCGAGACACAGGATGACGCTGTGGGCGAGGCGTACGATAAGGTGGCCAAGATGCTGGGCCTGGGATATCCCGGGGGGCCGGTCATAGAGAAGAGGGCTGCGCTTGGCGATCCCCGCGCGGTAAGATTTCCCCGCTCCCATTTAAGGTATGGGGTCTTCGACTACAGCTTTAGCGGCATAAAGACAGCGGTCCTTTACTATCTCCAGAAACATGGAAGTACGAAGCCAACAGACGAGATGATAAATGACATATGCGCGGGCTTCCAGGATGCCGTCTGCGACATGCTCATAGAGAAGGTAGTGCTGGCGGCCGCTAAGAAGCGCGCGGATGCGCTCGTAGTCGGGGGCGGAGTGAGCGCCAACATGGCGCTCAGAGATAGATTGGAGAGAGAGTCGAAGAGGCGGGGTATAAAGACGTACTTCCCTCCTATAAAGCTCTGTCTAGACAACGCCGCCATGGTGGGCGGGCTCGGTGAAGCCCTATATAAAAAGAGACAAAATTAGAGGAGTTTACCCAGTTTTTGAGGACTAAAACGTATAACGTTAGCGCTATCAGCAAGTTACAAAAACGTCATTCTGAGCGAGCCGTAGTTTTCATCTGGCGAGTGAAGAATCTTATAATTGTGAGATTCTTCGTCGACAACATTTAAACAAGGTCTCCTCAGAATGACAGCGGTGAGAAAACTGGG
>JBDRDE010000064.1:0-5648 GCA_043821065.1 Candidatus Omnitrophota bacterium | reverse complement strand
GACAGGATAGGCCTGATCGCATTCTCCGGAAGCGCTTTCCTGCAGTGCCCGTTAACTGTCGACTACAGCGGGTTCACGCTGATGCTCGACGATCTGAGCGTTGACACGATACCAAAGGGCGGCACGTCGATATCGAGCGCCGTAGCCGAAGCGCTGAAGAGCTACGAGGGCGGCATGAATAAATATAAGGTCCTCGTGATCATCACTGACGGAGAAGATCATGAGGGGGATTCTACCAGGCTTGCCAGGGAGGCCGAGAGAGAAGGTATAAAGATATTCTGTATAGGGATAGGGACCCAGGACGGCGAGCTCATACCAGTGGTTAACGGCGAGAAGAAGACGGTCTTTTTGAAAGACCGTGAAGGGAACGTTATAAAGACGCGCCTGAACGAAAGGCCGCTCCAGGAGATGGCCTCGATAACAGGCGCGAGCTACGTGCGCGCGAGCGGCGCCGACTTCGGTCTTGACCTTATCTATGAGGAGAAGCTCTCAAAGATGGAGAAGAGGGAGCTGGAGAGCAAGATGAAGAAGAGCTACGATGAGAGGTTCCAGATCCCGTTGGCGCTGGCGCTTATCCTGTTATTGTTAGAACCGTTTATTGGTGAGAGGCGAAATGCTTAAAAAGAAGTATGTCATTGCGAGGAGCCTGAGGGATGATATAGGGGCGACGAAGCAATCTAGTGTGTCGATTACCTAGATTACTTCGCTCGCCGAATGCAATCAGAAGCTCGCTCGCAATGACACTTACTTTAGCCATGTTACTCCTATTCGCGTCCCCATCTTTTGCAAAGAGCGAAGAGGGTATTGTAAATAGAGCCAACAAATTATATAATGAAGGCAAGTACGACGAGGCCCTGGAAGGCTACAGCGAGGCAGAGGTCTTATCGCCTGAATCCGGTCCAGTCAACTTTAACAAGGGCGCCGCGCTTTATAAGAAGTACGGGTTCGATGAGGCGCTGGGGTATTTCTCGAGGGTGCTCTCTACGCACAACCCCGAACTGGAAGCCAGGACGTCATATAATATAGGAAATAGTAAGTACAAATTGGCGACGTCGCTCGGGCCCGATAAGCAGGGCACGGCTATGAGGCTCTATAAGGAAGCCTTGGACTATTACAAGAGGGCGATCGAGCTCGATGGGCAAGACCAGGACGCCAAGTTCAACTACGAGTTTGTAGAGAAGGAGCTGAAGGCCCTGGAAGAGAATAGGCAAGAACAGAAGGATAAACAGGATCAGGATAAAGATCAGGATCAAGAAGAGGAGCAGGAGGGCCAGAGCGGAAAGAACAGAGAAGAGCAAGAGCAGAAAGATGATAAGGACGAGAAGGGCCAAGGGGCAGAAGATCAAGAAAAAGAGCAGAAAGAGGAGCGGAAGGAAGAGCAGGAAGAAGAGCAGGAGCAGCAGCAGGATGAGAACTCTCGATCCGGCGAACAAGGCCGGGATGAAGAAGATGATGATGCCGGAGAGTCGGAGGAAGAAGAGCAGCAAGAGGGGCAGATGTCAGACGAGGAGGCCAGGATGCTCTTAGACGCTTATGGACAGCAGGAAGAGCCTGAGACGAAGGTGAAGAAGAGAAAAGCGCAGTATGAAGTACTGAAGGATTGGTAATGAATAGTCAGGAGTCGGGAGTCCGGAGTCCGGAGTCGGGAGTGGAAGAGTGAAATACAGTAGCCTTTTTGCTAAAAGCTTTTTAATAGCTTCTTTTCTTTGCTTTTTTCTCCCGACTCCTGACTCCCAACTCCGGACTGCCTACGCCGCCGATATCAAATTCGTTGTTACGGTGGATGAGCCGGTGATCTCTTTAGGCGATTCCACGCAGTTGAACCTGAATTTCTACGGTACGCAGGATATAGCCGAGCCTGAGCTCCCAAAAATAGATGGATTCGAGACCCGCTACATTGGGCCGTCAAGCTCTGTCTCTATAGTGAACAGGCAGGTCTCACTCTCGGTGACGCATGTCTACACGATGGTCCCTTTTGAGAAAGGTATCTTCACTATCGGGCCGTTTACCTTTGAATATGAAGGCAGAGAGTATACCTCGGAACCCATAAAGGTGGAGGTTGTGGAAGGGCCTATATTAAGCAAGAGGAGGAGCGGTTACGCGAAAGAGAGAAGCGAATCTTACGAGACCGAAGAGGATATATCCGGCCGGATATATCTTTTGATGCAGACCCCGCGGGATAAGGTATATGTAAACGAGATCATACCCATGACCATCAAGCTCTACGTGAACAGTATGGGCCTTAGAGATATCCAGTACCCTGCAGTGCCGCATGACGGATTTTCTATGGGAAAGTACGATCAACCCAGGCAGTACAGGGAGAGGGATCATAGCGATAACATATTCGACGTCATCGAGTTTAAGACCACGCTCTTCGGGACGAGGCCCGGAGAGTTCGAGCTTGGGCCGGCGCAGCTGTCCGCCACGAGGATAACCAGGCAGAGGCAGAGGGGGATGCGCTCGATAGACGATTTTTTCGGGGATGACTTCTTTAATAGATACCAGACCCACCCTATAAAGCTGACCTCGAAGAACGTAGATATTACCGTGCTTCCCTTTCCGAAAGAAGGCAAGCCCGACAGCTTTAACGGCACGATCGGCGATTTTAATTTTGATCTTAAAGCGGATCCGAAAGACGTGAAAGTGGGCGATCCCATCACATTGACCATGAGGATAAGCGGCAACGGCAATTTCGATACGGTCACGTCCCCTGTTTTGGAGTTACAGAAAGGCTTCAAGGTCTACGAGCCCACCATGATAGAGCAGGCTAGGGACGAGAAGGTATTCGAGCAGGTCATCATACCGAGGACCGCAGAAGTTGCCGAGATCCCTAAAGTGAGCTTTAGCTTCTTCAACCCGGCAAGAGAGATCTATCAGGTCATATCCAGAGGGCTTACCCCGATACAGGTCACCAAGCCCGAGAAGGAAGAGGAGCTCAAGATAATGGAGTTCGAGAAGGGGGGCGCGCTTCAGACGTTCGTCCAGGAGAAGATAGGCAGAGATATAATATATATAAAGGAATCACCTGGCAGGTTTAAAAAGAAGGGCAGCCTCTTATGTAAGAACGCGGGGTATCTCCTCTCGCACCTTGCACCTCTTTTTGTATTATCGTTGATATTCTTTATATATAGGAGAGGCCAGAGGTTGAAGACAGACGAGAGATACGCGCGCCACAGCTCAGCCCCCAGAAAGGCGCGGGCAGGCCTTAAAGAGGCGAATCGTTTTTTGAAAGAGAGAAAGAGCGAGGAGTTCTACGGCGCTGTTTTCAAGACGATACAGGAGTATCTTGGCGATAGATATCTCCTGGCTACCGGGGGTATAACGGCGAACATAGTTGACGAACTCCTCAAGGGCAAAGGCTTAAAAGATGAGATCCTGGATAAATTGAGGCGCATATTTGCCGACTGCGATATGGCCCGGTACGCGGCTTCACAGTTCGGCGCGAAAGAGATGGAAGAGACCTTCAGGTCTTTAAGAGAGATCATAGATCATATGGAGAGGCATAGGGGATGAGAAGGCAGGGTTCAGGGTTCAGGGTTCAGGGTTCAGAAAAAAAGATAAAAGTATATTCTAAGATGGGTATGCTATTTGTATTTTTCTGTCTGTGGTCTGTTTCTGCTGAAACAGATATAGATTTGAACCGCATCTTCTATAAGGCCAATGAACTATACGCGTCAGGCGAGTACACGCAAGCCATAGAAGAGTACAAGAGAATACTGGAGGAAGGGCACGAGAGCGGCAGTCTCTATTACAACCTTGGGAATTCCTATTTCAAGGCGGGTTACTTAGGAGAGGCGATCCTCTATTACGAGCGCGCACGGCGCCTGATGCCGCGCGACGGTGACCTCCTCTCTAATTACAGCCACGCGAGCTCTTTGGTAAAAGGCAATATATATGAACCGCGAGAGAGGTGGTTTTTGAGGTTTATCTACAAGGTTTTCGAGGAATTCACTATAAACGAGATCACCATACTTCTCTCTGTTATATATTTATTGATCACAGCAGCCCTGCTCGCGGCAGCGCTCTTTAATATTAGGCGGCAGGCGGTGATAGCCGTATCTATACTCGCGGTCGTAGCTGTCATAGGCCTACTAGAGCTAAGTAAAGATATGGACCGGCTCGGGAAAGAGGCGGTTATGATCCCGGAATCCGCGGAGGCGAAGTTTGAGCCGTTCGAGAGAGCGACGACCCATTTTACCCTGTATGAAGGTATGAAGGTAAGGATGATCCAGAAGAAAGACGGCTGGCGCAAGATAGAGAGGCCTGACGGCAAGGTGGGGTGGGTAGAAGGGGCCTCACTCGAAATTATATAATTTGTATTACCTGCTAAGTTGATGGCGTGGTATAATACGAAGACAATAAACAAAGGAGGGGGATATGGTAAAGATTGCAAAGATAGTCGCTCCGATTATTCTGGTAAGCCTTATTTTAGCGGGCTGCGGAGGGGTTAATGAGGATAAGCCCATAGCCGAGGTAAGGACCGAGGCCCAGGCGATGACCGCTAAGGATCTCCAGGCAATGGTAGACAAGTACAATGGTGCCATAGAATCCAAGAGGGCCGAGATCAAAAAGCTGGGAGAGAAGCTCAGCAAGATCCCTGTGACTGAACTTGTGGGCAAAGACGCACAGGCATTAAAGGGCAACATGGACGATATCAATAAGTCTCTAAGGGCTCTCTCAGAGAGACTCAACGTCTACATGCGGGAGTTGAATAATAAGAAGTAGCAAAACAACTTACCGATCATAGGATATAAGGGGGCGGGATCGATCCTTGCCCCCTTATTTTTTCATACCAGCGGAAGTATTTTATGGAAATATTCGAGTTATTATGGTATAAATAGACTGTTTAAATTTGACATATGTGCACTGCTCATTTGATACACTGTTATTATGTGCGCCTGTAGCTCAGTTGGATAGAGCATCTGCCTTCTAATATTAAGAAGCAGGATTTTTAAGTGTTTTGTTCATATATAGCTATAGTGATATAAATTATTTTTTCAATTTTAGAGGTTTTTACCATTTGATATTGTTTGGTATTGTTGAATACCAGTATTCCTTATAAATGGACACTTTTTGGACACTAAAAGAGAATAATTAATAGAGCATCATGGCATTTTGACTATCAGGAACTTATATGGTATACTTTTATAAAATTATATAATAGCATAATTACATGATTTAAAAGGAGCGTGTTATGGTGAAAAAAAAATTATTGTTTTTAACGTTTTTTTTACTTTTGCCATCGATCTCATTCGCTCAAGAGACACAAAAGAGTGTATGCTTCCTTCCTGATTATCCCACAAAGATAAGCCCGGGCTTTACCGTAACAGATGCAAGGACATTGAACTACATAGATATATTCATCCCTACGATAGGAACAGAACAAGGATTCTTCTTCTTTAACCCTAAGATAGTATTGGAAGGAAGTAACGACGCCAATGAACAGAACATAGGGTGTGGCTATAGACAGCTATTATTCGATGACAACCTCATGGTGGGAGCCAATCTTTTCTACGACAGACGGAAGAGCAAAACAGACAGACAGCACCACCAGTTGGCATTTGGCTTTGAGTCTTTTATAACAGAATGGCTTGACCTAAGAACAAACTTCTACTACCCAATATCAGGGTACAAGAACTTGGGAACCC
>JBDRDE010000063.1:0-5364 GCA_043821065.1 Candidatus Omnitrophota bacterium | reverse complement strand
TATTTAGTGATGCTCGCAAACCGGAATGACAGATGATTGCTCACGCTTCTGTTTGAGAAGGTTAAACGCCTTCTCTGCGGCGCCTATTGTCTTTTTTATATCTCTCTCTTTATGCGCGAATGATATAAAGTTTGATTCGTGCTCTGACGGGGCCAGATATATCCCCGCCTTTAAAAGCGCCTTGTAAAAATGTTTAAAGAGATCTCTTTTGTTAAAAGTTATGCTGAACATAGATCCGAATTGCCGGACTGTGATATCTATCCCGCTCTCCCTTGCCTTCTCTCTTAACGCTCCCGCCAAAGACTCTCCCATTGCGCTAAGGCGCTTGTAATCTTCCTTCGATCCACCCAGTACTCTTAGGGTCTCTATCCCTGAGCGCATCACAACCGGGTTTCCGGCGAAGGTCGACGCCTGGTAGACCTCGCCAAGCGGAGCGAGATTATTCATTATCTCTTCCCTGCCGCCATATGCGCCTATGGGCAGGCCGCCTCCTATGATCTTGCCGAGACAGAAGAGGTCTGGCGTAATACCCAAATATTCCGCCGCCGATCCGAAATGGAAGCGGAATCCGGTGATCACCTCGTCAAACACTAGGAGCGAGGCGTATTCCCGCGTAATAGCCCTTAAACTCTTTAGAAAATCCCTATCCGGCATGATGACGCCGTTGTTGCCGGCTACAGGTTCGACTATCACAGCCGCTATACCGCGGCCGTATCTCTTGAATATATCTCTCAAAGAAGCCTCATCCCCATATTTGGCAATTATAGTATGACGCGTAAAATCCTCCGGGACCCCTTTAGATCCGGGCAGGCCCAAGGTCGCCACACCTGAACCCGCCTTTGCCAATAGATAATCGGCGTGGCCATGATAGGCGCCCTCAAATTTTATGCTCTTATCTCTTCCCGTAAAGCCGCGCGCCAGGCGAAGCGCCCCCATCACCGCCTCTGTTCCTGAAGATACGAATCTTACGCGCTCCAAGTCCGGTATCGCTTTTTGCAGGATCTCGGCCAACTCAACTTCATGGCTGTGGGTTGCGCCAAATCCGAGGCCTAAAGCGGCCGTCTCTTTTATCCCATCTATTACATTGGGATAGGCGTGCCCCAGGATAAGCGCGCCGTATGAGAGCGCGTAATCGACATAGCTATTGCCATCATAATCGAATACCTTGGCCCCAGAACCTCTCTTTATGGGTATGGGGTTGCCGTCTATATTTTTGAACGCGCGGACAGGTGAGTCTACTCCGCCCACAAGTAATTTCCGGGCCTTCTGAAATATAGACCTATTAGTATAGTTTAGGCTTTTGTGCATTCCTCTATCCTCTCACCGCTCTGCCAGCGCGCCATATCATACGCGTGGTATGTTATTACCAGGTCCGCTCCGGCCCTCTGCATGCCCGTTAAGATCTCCGATACCATCTCTCTCTCATCCCAATATCCGGATCGAGCGCCCGCCTTGACCATAGCGTATTCACCGCTTACATTATAGACTGCCAGGGGGTGCCTGAAAAATACTTTCGCTTCGCGGACAATATCCAGATACGCCAGGGCCGGCTTTACCATGACAATATCGGCGCCATCCTTTATGTCGTCTTCTATCCTTTTAAAAGCCGCTTCCCTGTCGCTGCAGTCGAGTTGGTAGCCGCTTCTATCTCCGAATTTCGGGGCCGAATCCGCGGCATCTCTAAATGGGCCGTAAAACTGCGACGCGAACTTCGCCGAATAGCCCATGATCCGCGTGTCTTTATAGCCACTCCTATCCAGCGCCGAGCGTATAGCCCCGACCTGGCCTACTTGCATGGCGGAGGGGGCTACATAGTCAGCTCCTGCATCAGCGTGCGACAGAGCGATCTTCGTCAAGATCTTAAGCGTAGCCTCTCTATCTATCTCCGGACTCCGGACTCCGGACTCCGGACTAACTTTTAATATCCCGCAATGGCCGTGCGCGGTGTACGCGCAGAGGCAGACATCCGTCATTATCTGCATATCTGGAATATGCTTCTTTATCAGAGCGACCGTTTCGGAGACTATATTCCCGTCCTTGTACGCCTCAGTGGCATATTCGTCTTTGGATCCAGGCAGCCCGAAAAGGAGTATCTTCTTTATCCCGTATTCTCTGGACTTTCCTACTTCGGGCAGGATCATATCCGGCGAGAAACGGTAGATGCCGGGCATCGACGGTATGGGCTCTTTTATAGATCTCCCCCGCTTTACAAAAAACGGGTATACCAATGTCCCTATATCAACTTCTGATATTCTCGATCGCATGGTCAATCGCCTTCCCTACAACAAATACGGCAGGAGGTTTTACCCCGCTTTTTCTGGCCTCTTCTTCGATCGTTCCTATTGTCGCGCGGACAATGCGCGCGTCTTCGCGTGTAGCGCGCTCTATGAATGCGCAAGGCGTACTATCCTCGCGGCCGCTCTTTCGAATAGCTTTTACTACATTGGAGATATTCGCCACCGCCATAAGATAGACCAGGGTCCCGCAGGCCGGGGCCTCTATCGGCGCGTCTATGTCTCTCTTCCTTCCCGTGATCACGGCCACCGACGATATCTCGTGTTTTACCGTAAGGGGTATGCCAAAGTCTTCCGGCCCCGCTATAGCTGAGGTAATTCCGGGTATGACCGCTACATCGACGCCCTTATCCTTCAGATATTTCGCCTCCTGATGGCCCCGGCTGAATATAAAGGGATCCCCTCCCTTTAAGCGCGCGACCTTGTCGAACTCTGAGGACTTCCTGTAGAGCAGCTCGTTTATCTCATCCTGCTCTTTAAGGTACAGCCCGTCGGCCTTGCCTACACATATCTTCTCGCAAGCGTCTTTCGTCTCATTAAGAAGCTCGGGCGCGCTTAAGAGATCATACAGTACGCAGTCCGCTTCTCTAAGGGCTTTTAGCCCTTTTACAGTGATGAGCCCCGGGTCTCCCGGACCCGCTCCTATTATATATACCGTACCGTTTTTACGATCCATCCATACTCCTTGAAGCTCAGCTAGCGCACATCTTCGGAAACCTCCCGAAGGGGGGCTAGCAAGTCTATGAGGTCTCTTCTATCGCTGCGCACCTGAATGCTCAACCGGCCCTGTAGAGGGTGCGGCCTGATTACATGGTCCGGGATAATATCCGCTATCCTATCCTCCATGCCCAGCCTTATCAGGGCGGCGTGCGCCACTATAATAGCGTCAAATTTTCCTTCGTCTAGCTGTCTTATGCGATCATCTACGTTACCCCTTATATCTTTGACTATAAGATCTCTTCTAAAATACTGGATCGCCGCCTTTCGCTTGCGGCTGCTCGTCCCTACAACAGCCGCGAAAGGAAGCTCTTCAAGCTTCAAGCCGCCCCTAGAGACCAGGCACTCGAAAGGGCTTATGGATCGGGTAGTCGCTGCGATCGTCAGATCTGCGGGTGGTGAGTCCTCTATATCCTTGGCGCTGTGGAGGGCGGCGTCTATATTGCCCTCAAGAAGGGCCTTCTCTATCTCATATGTAAAGAAGTCTTGACCCTCTTTGGCAGATAGCGGCGAGATCTTATCCTTATCGCCTTTAGTCTCCAGCTCGATCACCTCGAACCGGACATGCGGTAGTCGAGCCTTGATCTCCTCGGCCTGCCTAATAGCTAGCCGGCTGGGCCTGGTACCTAAGCGCATAGTCGCGGACATCTCTGCTCTCCCTAACTTTGAAACTGTCATTGCGAGGAGCTTACGTTTACATACGACGACGAAGCAATCTCGAATGCCTGAGATTGCTTCGCTTCGTACCCTTCGGGTACTTTGCTTGCAATGACGGTTCTATCTACCAGTTCTTCGGCTAAATTCAGGCGTCTGAGGAGATCTTTGTTTGTTGAAGAGCCGAGTGTCAGCTCATCGAGGTCCTTTATGATAGCAAATGAGACCTTCCCAACGCCGGGCGCTACATCTCGCGGCACCGCCAGGTCGTAAATATACAGCGGTTTGGTCCTGAATCTCGCGATCTCTTTAAAATACGCTGGAGTAATGACATAATGGGGGCTCGAAGTCGCGCATACTAAGGCGTCCGCGGCAATCAGATGTCTCTCTATCTCTTCAGGCAAGAGTGCCGTGCCTCCCGATATGCGCGCGAGCCTCTTGGCCTTCGATCTCTTCTTGCGGGCGACAAATATGAGTCTCCCGTCTTTGGGCCTACCTCTCGCTATAAGCTGGGCTATCTTGCCCGTTCCTATAACTATGATCTCTGTATCCTTGCCAACAGCGATCTTCTGCTTTAGATCGTCAAATAATAAACCCGCTATATTTATCTCTTCCTCATTCAATCCCGCCTCTTCGCGTATCTTCCTAGCAGATCCAATAATAGCTCGCCAGAGCTCTTTTAGAGGGTCTGCAAAATCGGCGGTGGCTATCCAGGCGTCCAGCTGCTGCATTATCTGGCGCTCTCCCCTAAGCTGTGACTCCAGGCCACAGGCCAGCCGCAGGCCGTGCCTTACGACATCCTCTCTTTCATGCTTTATATAAGCGTCCTTGAAGTGCTCTCTGAAGCGACACTTAAAGATCCCGCACAATGCCGCGGCTTCGCCAAGATCACTGGCCACACCCCACACTTCCATCCTATTACAGGTGGTAAGAAGGGCCGTCCTGCCCGGGTTGAGGCTCTGCCAATAGAGTCCTATCTCTTTGCGGGAGCGGTAAGCCGCTTCCCTCGTCTTCAATGACGCCGTCTTATGATCTATTCCGATAACGAAGAAAGTCACTCCACTTCTCCTTTAAGAAATTCTTAAGGTCACGCGATAAGACCGGGTCTTTGCCGTCAGTATATACGGCCACGATACCTGAGCGTGCGCGAAAAACAGCGGGTGAGATAAAGTCGCTTAAATGGGATCTGTCTACCACATTTGCCCACACCCCCTCATTACGCGCCCATCGGCTAACATCCTCATTTACCCCTGGATCGTCTGTAGCCGCGATAATTATATCGGCGCGCTTTACGTCGCTTGAGCGCACGCGCCTCTTTATCCATTCTATCTCTTTTGATTTGAAAAGGAGTTTAAGCCTTGGGGTCAGCTGGGGTGATATAACGCGCACAAGGGCGCCTGATCGGAGCAAAGAATCCACCTTGCGTTGAGCGACACTGCCTCCGCCCACCACCAGAGCGCGTTTATCCTTCAGGTTCAGCGCGATAGGGTAATACCTTTTCATTTTAGCCTTGCGGTGCCTCTATTACATACTATATTACACTTGAACTGGGGAGCCCGTCAATGGCCTTGTGTGTATGCCACATTCGCCGCCGCACTTGCTCGTCCCTATCCACCTGCCTGCCCGTTCATTATCATCAGTGGTGATCTTAGAGCACGGCGCGCAGCCCAGCGATCTATACCCTTCGGCATAGAGCGGA
>JBDRDE010000062.1:0-3636 GCA_043821065.1 Candidatus Omnitrophota bacterium | reverse complement strand
GCCGGTTTTACCCACGTTTTGCTGGGTATAGTGCACAAAGAGGCCATTAGGAAGCAATTTTCGGTATTCGAGAGGCTGAATATCTATCCCGACAATATAATCCTTGGGTCGTTCGCTCTCGTAAAATTCATGGATAGGGCGCAGGCGTCGAAGGAAGGGGGCAGTGAAACGAAGGCATGCCTAGACGTAGATGCCGATTTCTCGGACCTGACGGTCTTTCGCGCCGGGGACCTGTTATTTAGTAAGAACATCTCTATGGGCGCCTTCGACATCGACAAGCCCGATAATATCTCGCGTCTTGCCAGCGAGGTCAAGCAGGCGCTCGCGCTTTACCAATCTGAGGCCAAAGAGCGCGTTACTAAGTTCTTTATCACCGGAGCTGAGCCGGGGCGTCTGCCGAAGACATCGAAGAAGATGCGCGAAGAGCTCGCTGTGGATATGGCCATAATAGAACCCGCGGCCGTGGTGCCATCTTTGCGCGGCATAAAGAAGCTCGATCTTTTGACAAAGAATATGTCTATATCCGCCGTTTTGGGCTGCGCCATGGATCCGCTCTCCAAGACCCTCTCTTTTGTCCTGCCTGAGGCGAAGCTGAAGATGGATATGCGCGAATCAGCCAAGAATTTTATCGTGACGGGCAGTGTCGGTATATTCCTTATGGTGCTTATGGCCATCTCTTTCCTGGGAAATCTCCAGATAAGACAGAGCTACCTCGATAAGCTCGCGAGAGAGACGTACAGGTATATGAACATAGGCAGGGATTCCATGGAGGCTCTCGATAAGATCAGGGCGGTGCGGAATTTTTCGAGCCAGGACGACTCGTTTTTGTACTACTACTATAGATTCATAAAGATCCTCCCGGCCAATATAACCATCGAAAGGATGATCTTCAGCAAGAAAAATGAGTTCTCGCTCGTTGGGCGGGGGACCGCTATGGGCGAGATATGGAAATTTGTCTCTGTATTGAAGGACGAAGGGGCATTCGGCAAGATAGAGCTGAGGTACTCAAGAAAGAAGCAAGAGGGCGACAGGGAATTCAACGAGTTCGAGATCGTCTGTCATTTAGGGGAGTAAAAGGTTACTATGAAACTGGGTAAACGCGAAAAAATACTGGCGGCGGTATTCGGCTCATTCCTGATCTTTATGTTGTCAGAGAAGGCGCTCATGATGCCGCTTGTCAACAGGCTCGACACGCTGAGCGCCGAGATAGACTCCTCAGAGAGGAAACTCAAAAAATTGATCTCGATAGATAGACAGAAGAGAGATATAGAAGCCGCTTTCGAGGCGCTTAAGCCATACGTGGATATAGCCAAGACCGAAGAAGGCACACTTTCCATTATAATGAAGAAGGTGGAGGAGATGGCGACCGGCTGCAATATCACTGTATTGAATATGAAGCCTGACACCGAACCCATCAATGCCAAGCCGGGATATGTGACGAAGACGACAGAGATGAGCATAGAAGGCTCACAAGTTGACATTATAAAATTTTTGTACGTTCTTGAGAACAGCAAGTACCCTTTGACAATAGATAGGCTGGACTACAAGGTGAAAGATAGGGGCAAGAGCCTCATGGAGGCCGAACTCGAGGTGCATTTTCTCTACTTTTTATAGAATTATTACCGGTTTTCGGTTAGCGGTTTGCGGTTTTCGGTTTTCGTATCGCCCGCACACCGCACACCGAATACCGCACACCGCAACAGGAGGTTCTTATGCGAAAAGTGGGTTTTACATTGATCGAGATAATGCTGGTGGTAGCTATAATAGCCACGCTCGCCGCCATGGTCATCCCTAAGCTGACAGGAAGGACGAGACAGGCGAAGGATTCGGTAGCGAAGGCGGACGTGGAAGTGAATATACCGACAGCCCTCGATCTGTACGAGCTGGACATAGGAGAGTTCCCCAGAGACCTGGATGCGCTTTTTGATGACTCAGGCTCAAGCGATGACTGGAAGGGGCCCTATCTTAAAAGGGTACCGAAAGACCCTTGGGGAAGGGAGTACATCTATAAGTATCCCGGAAGCCATAATAAGAATAGTTACGACCTCTTCTCACCCGGCCAGGACGGTCAGACCGGCACGAATGATGATATCGATAACTGGACGAAATAGGAATCAGGAATCAGGGGTCAGGGGTCAGGGGTCAGCTCTTACTAAACTGAACCCTGAACCCTGTATCCTGAACCCTGAACCCTGTACCCTGTACCCTGAACCCTGTACCCTGACCCCTGCAAATGGCTTCTCAATGGTCGAGCTTATGGCGGCTGTCGCGATAGTGGCGGTCTCGCTCATCCTCGTCTTCCGGGTATTCTTTACCTGTTCCCGAGCCCTCTCAGAGGCATCTTACAGCGCGGCCGCGCTCGATGTTCTGGAAAGCAAGACCGCTGAGCTTAAGCAGGCATCTATCGAAGGCAATGGCCTGCTGCCCTCTTCCGATTCAGACAGAATTATCGTAGGGAGCAGAGAGATACAGCTCGACACAAATATATCAGAATGGGGGCCGGACATATTAGAAGAAGGTGAGCCGGTCAAACTATGCGCGGTGGAATTGAGCGCCTCCTGGAGCGTCCGCGGGAGGACGCGGAGGCTCGTTTCAAAGACCTTCATGCCGCTGGAAGGATACAGGGATGAGTTTTAATCATCGCGGTTTTACGCTCGTCGAGGTATTCCTCGTGGCGATGCTCATGGGCGTCCTGCTTCTTACTATATTCTCCTCTTATGTTGCCGGAGCGAAGATATGGAGGTCGGCCAGGGAGCTCCAACTTTCCCAGGATAGGCGGTTCCATATCTCGATCGCGAAGATAAGGCGCGAGCTCAAAGGGTATCTTAGGGATTTCGAGGATATAGAGCTTGAGGGCGGCGAGAGAGAGTTTACATTCCCAGCCATTGCCGGCACCGACATAGTAAAGGTGACCTACATTTTTAATAGGCCCCAAAAGGCTTTTTTAAGGAAGTCTTTTATATACAGCGAGTCGCTAAAAGACAAGATGGCAGAGAAGACGACCGAGCTCTTCAAGGCGGATGACGTAAAGATCGCGTATCTCTTTTCAGAATGGACCGATTCAGAGGAGTTCATCAACTGGTCCGACGGGTTCTCGCGCGAGTACGGGGTGGAACTGGATGCCGTAAGGCTCAACGTGAGTAGGGAAGGCGAGGAATCGAGTATATATGTCTACATGCCGCAATAAGAGAGGTATGGTGCTTGTCATCAGTCTCTGGCTCATCATAACGATAGCGATCTTCGGCCTAGGCCTCTCCAGGACCACCTACAGCCAGTATCGCTTTACGACATACAGAGCAGGTGACCTCCTGGCCGACACAGCGGTGGAAGGCCTTCTCACGCTCTGCAAATATGAGCGCATCCAAGACCTTACGCCGACACATGATACCATATCAGAGATGGCGCGGGAAGAGGAGATAGAGATGGGTTCCTGCAAGGTGATCTATTCGCTCATGGACGAGGAGAGCAGGATAAACATAAATAAAGCCGGCAGCTCTATTCTAGAGAACCTGCCGGAGATGGACAGGGATAAGGCGGTCGCGATAGTGAGCGCGGAGAAGAGGCCGTTTCGAGCCAAAGAAGAGCTCCTTCTGCTCGATGAGATAGACGAAGAGACGTACGAGGCCATAAAAGACT
>JBDRDE010000061.1:0-2319 GCA_043821065.1 Candidatus Omnitrophota bacterium | reverse complement strand
GAGATAGACGGCGCCTCCAACAGGGGGATAGATGAGGTGAGGAGCCTGCGCGAGAACGTGAAATTCTCGCCATCGCACGGCAGCTACAAACTCTATATAATAGACGAAGTGCACATGCTTACTCAAGAGGCCTTCAACGCGCTGCTCAAGACGCTGGAAGAGCCGCCGCCTCACGTTAAATTCATATTCGCTACGACCCAGCCCAACAAAGTCATATCCACGGTCTCTTCAAGGTGTCAGAGGTTTGATTTCAGGAAATTGTCTGTAAAAGATATCTCGGAAAAATTGAGAGAGATAGTCAAGAAGGAGTCGATAAAGATAGAAGAGGACGCCATCTTCACTATAGCGCGGCAGGCGGACGGTAGTTTGAGAGACGCCGAAACCATACTGGACCAGATGAACGCCTTCTGCAGCGGACAGATAAAGAGAGAGGACATAACCCGCGTCCTGGGCTCGGTCGACGAGGAACTCTTGGGAGAGTTTACGGACATAATAATAAAAAAGGATGCCCAGGCGGCCTTGAGATTTACAGACAGGATAGTGAATGAAGGGAAGGACCTCTCATTTTTCTTATCGAGTGTCATGGGGTATTTCAGAGATCTCATTGTGGCCAAGCTCTGCTCGAAGCCGGAAGGCCTCATCGATCTCGGTCCCCAGAGCGTGGAGAGGATAATAAAACAGGCCAAAGAGTTCAGCCAGGAAGAGCTCTTCTACATATCGGGCATATTGACAAATACCAATGAATCTATCAAGAGGTCGGATTCGGCGCGGGTCATATTTGAATTGGCTATCGTCAAGATCGCCAAAAGGGCGTCCCTTACATCGCTAGATGAGATAATTGACAAGATAGAGATCCTCAAAAAGAGGATAGAGAAAAGCCCGGCGGGCAGCGTTACTACTACTGAAAGGGCTATACCACGCGTTGACAACGGACATATCGCTGCGGCATCAAGCGGGCCGCCCCCCGAACAGAGAGAGCCGGAGGAAGCGGAAGAGACAAAAAATTATAATAGATCAGAGGAGGCCTTAGAACTGGCGCAGATCGAAGAGATATGGCCGACACTTATAAAGGTAATAAAGTCGAAAAAGATGTCAGTCGCCTCATATCTTCTGGAAGGCGTTCTCGCCTCATTCGGCGGAGGCGTACTCACCGTAGCCTTCCCTAAGAACTATTCACTTCACAAAGAAGCGCTGGAAGGGTATGACAACAAACTCCTTATAGAGAACGCTCTCGAGGGCATGCTCAAGCGGAGGATCAAAGTGGTCTATACGACGAGCGGGGTTAAGATGGACGAAGTGCGCCCATCCGCGTCCAAAGAACGCGCCGGCCTCAGCGAAGCGGATAAGCAAGAGATGTTAAAAGAACCTCTCATACAATCGGCGATCGAGGTATTCGACGGAAGGATAGTGAGGAAAGAGCGAGATGCCCGCTATACCTAAGTCCTTAACTAGGCTCATCGAGAACATCTCAAAGCTGCCGGGAGTGGGCGCCAAGACGGCCCAGCGGCTCGCTTTCTATATACTGCGCTCGCAGAAAGAGTACGCCGACTCCCTGATCGATTCAATAAAAGAGGTCAAAGAGACGGTGGTCTTCTGCGAAGACTGCAACAATTTAAGTGACGGCAGGCTCTGTGAGATATGCGCAGACAGTAGGCGGAACAAGAATGTCTTATGCATAGTAGAGGATCCGAACGACGTGGTGGCTATCGAAAAGATGGGGCAGTTCGACGGCAGATATTTCTGCCTTATGGGGTCGCTCTCTCCGCTCGAGGGGATAGGCCCCGAAGAACTCAAGATAGATAAACTGATGAGATTTATAGAGAAAGAGCGCATAAAAGAGGTAATAATAGCAACGGATTCTGACGAAGAGGGCAATATGACCGCCCTCTACCTGGCGCGCGTCCTCAAGCCGCTCGGTTCGAGGCTGATGCGCATAGCCTTCGGCCTACCGGTAGGAAGTAATATAGAATACGCGGACCAGGCGACACTCATGAAGGCCTTCGAGGGAAGGAGACTATTTTAAATTTCTTGACAAAAAGTATGTAATCATGTTAAATTGTACAAAATAACATTACAAGGGGGTGTCTATGAAGGTAATGGAAGCGATCAAAAAAGGTTTTGAAATCGCGAATGCCAATATGCAGCTTATCTTAATCGTCTTCATATTTAATCTTATATGGAACATAGGCGTCATTCCGTTTACCCCGGAGACCCCGGCTGCAGGCGTAGCGGTATCGCCCGCCCTTACGATCATAAGCCTCTTCTTTATTCTGGCTAGTATTTTTATCCAAGGCGGGGTGCTTGGCTCGGTAAAGGATG
>JBDRDE010000060.1:0-10047 GCA_043821065.1 Candidatus Omnitrophota bacterium | reverse complement strand
ATGACTATGAACCTCGAGGAACCTAAGAAGACGAGCGATAATATTAAAAAGAAGGCCAAGGACATGACTTTCCGCGAGCTCAGAGATGAGATGAAAGAGATAAGGGCTGCCGGGATAACTGACGTAAGCCCGATCTTGGCCAGGATACACAATAAGATCGCCATCTCGTTCGCTAGCCTCGCGTTCATGCTCATAGGCCTGCCCATAGCCGTCAAGACACACAGGAGCGAAAAATCCATAGGTTTCGGTATAAGCCTCGCTATACTTATAGTATACTGGCTCCTGCTCGCTACAGGCAATGTCTGCGCCCTAAGAGGGCTCTTCCCGCCTTGGCTCTCTATGTGGCTGGGCAATATAATATTTATGGCAATAGGGGTCTTTCTTTTCTACAAGACAGCGAGAAGATAAATATATGAGTCCCGTTAGACCTTTACAACCAAAAGATATTCGAAAGCAAAAAAGACCTAAGGAGATCTAACGGGATGAGGATAATGGACCGATACATCTTGAAAGAGTACACGTTGTCGCTTATATACTGCGTCACGGCCTTTATATTTCTCTATATAGTAGTAGACCTGTTCAATTATATAGACGAGATGATGCGAAACCAGATCACCCTGCAAACCGCCCTGATCTACTATGGCACATTCGCTCCCACAATATTTGTCCAGATAGCGCCGATGGCCGCGCTCCTGGCTACCGTCTATACCCTGAGCAATTTAAAGAGGTACAATGAGCTCACCGCTATGCGCGTAAGCGGTGTCAGCCTGTGGAACGTATTGAGGCCGCTTATATTTATGACCGCGATCTTAAGCATCGTGGTCTTCATAGTGAACGACAGGGTCGTCCCTGAGCTGATGCCCATATCTACTGAAATAAGGGACGATAAGATAAAGGACATAGGAGAAAAAGAGAAGACCATTATCGAGGATATAGCCGTATTCGGATCAGACAACAAGATAATATACGCGCGCGCTTTTGACACGAAGACAAAAGAGCTGAAAGATATAATAATACATCAAAATGACCGCGATCAGAATCTGGTCATGAAGATCTCAGCGGAGCGTGGATACTGGAGAGATAAGGCTTGGGTCTTTGAGAACGGCACCACGTACAGGCTCGACAAGGCCGGATACATTATAGGCACCCCCCTATCTTTCCGCAGAAAGGTTATGGATATAAAAGAGAAGCCGAGATACTTTGTCCGGAAAGGGCAGCTCCCTGAATTCATGACCTACAGACAGTTAAAAGGTTACATAAATAAATTCGCGGTGAAGAACTCGACCACAACGAGAAAACTACTGGTCGATCTCTACCATAAGACAGCGCTCCCGTTCGTAAGCCTTGCGGTCCTATTGGTCGCATCGCCGTTCGCGTTCATGCTACAGCGCGGTGGGCTCTTGATAGGGCTCGGTATGAGCATGCTGGTAGGGCTCATCTTCTTCGGCATGCAGGCTGTATGTATCGCAATGGGAAAGGCGGGATTTCTCCCGCCTTTCGTCTCTGCCTGGATATCAAATATCATATTTATCGGCGCAGGCTTCTATTTCATGCGCAAGTGCAGTTAGCGCATACGCGCTAACTCTTCCAAGCAACAATTCTGTATTGAGTAGCGCATACGCGCTAACTAGTCGTCTCCCTCTCCATCCATGTGGATCTTCTTGGAAACTTTACCCTTCTTAAACTCTATTTTTTTAAGGGCGACGTGTTTTTCGACTAGCGGCTTGGTATCTTTTATATTAAGCTTGTCGAATAGGAAGGCAAACTTCACTTCCACTTCTCCCGCGATCTTATCCCTCTTCTCGGCCGGCGGGCTCAATATATCTTTTTTGAACTGACCGAGCGCCTTCTTTCTCGACTTGTAAATAAACTGCTCCTCGGTCTCGCCTTCTTTTCTCTCTCCGGCCATATTCTCTTTTATCCAGGCGTAAGCCTTGTCTCTCAGCTCAGCCGGAAACTCTTTGCTGTCATATATCATGTTCTGGAATTCGGTAGCCAGATGGACCTCGGCCGTCTCGACTTCGGAAAATTTGCCGAAGGCTTCGGGAGGAAGCGTAGAGGCGCCATGCTGGACCGCCCCGGCCATACCAAACTCTTTCCTCGCTATATCCGAGAGATTCCTGAGGGTCTCGAAATCGAGTTTTACCTTGGCGATCGTTCCGTCGGGAAGAACGACCCCGCCGTGCGATGTCCCCGTCTGTATGCTCATCTTGCTTAAGCCCGTATTGCCCTTCTTGAGATTCTTCGCGTAACCGTTCATGAAAGCCCGGAGTTCCTCAGGGTTAGAGTTCGCCTTTCCTACTTCCCCTATCTCCCCTCCTACAGATATCTCTATGCCTTCCGGCTGTATCTCGCGGATAAGGTTTGAGAGCTCCGCGCAGACCGTATAGTTCGCTTCTTGTTCCTTGTCTACCGAAGATTGCGTGAGGTCTACCAGCGTTGAGGAATCTATATCGATGTTATAGAACCCCGCTTCTATAGCGTGCTCTATGAGATCCTTCATAGCATCGAGCTCTTTCTTGGGATCTTCCTTATACTTCTTGGCATTCATCTGGAAATGATCGCCCTGAATAAAGACCGGACCCTTATAGCCCTCTCTGATAGCGGCGGCCACGCAGATAGCCGCGTACTCAACAGCCGGCTGGTCGGTATATCCCATCTCTGATTTTGCTATCTCGAAGATAAAGGCCCCCGCGTTTATCTTCCTGGCTACTCTGAATATCGCCCTGGCTAGATCATAAGTCATGGCCCTGAGATTGATAGCCGGAACGGTAAAACCACCAAACCCCTCCTTTGCCCTTGCGGCGTATAAGCCGTGTATGCTTGAAGGGTATATGCCTTCCTTATATCCCTGCTCCAATATCTCATCTGCTATGTCCTTCTTCTTGTCCAGATCTTTGGCGAGAGCCAGTTCTTGCGCCATCTGATCCATATTCTTTACTGCGTTAGTCATTTTGTCCTCCCCTTACTCTTTGTAAATTCGACCATATGGTCTCATTTATATAGCAAGTTTTTTTGTCAGGTTATAAAAAAGTCTATCCAGCCTCTTCTTCTTCATATCTTTTTTACAAGCGGTCTTAAAGTCGACAAAACTATAATCCCCGCCTACCATGCCGACCATGCCGCTCTTCTTCTCGCGAAGCATCGCCTCCACCGCTTCCGCGCCTAGAGCCGAACCGAGCACCCTGTCGAAAGCTGAGGGCGAGCCGCCTCTCTGCACGTGCCCCAGTATAACAAATCTTACTTCGTATCCGGTATTCTCCTCTATCTTTTTGGCCACGTCATCGGCTTTAGCCGAACCTTCAGAGACGACTATTATCCAGCTTACCTTTCCCCTCTTTCTTCCCTGCTTTATATCTTCACACATACTCTTTATGCTGTACCTGTTCCCGGGGAATATGACGTCTTCGGCACCGCCGGCGAGCCCAACTCTTGTGGCGATAAACGGCTCGTGCCTGCCCATTACCTCAAAGACATATATGCGCTCCATGCTCGTAACCGTATCTCTTATCTTGTCTATTGCATCCAGGGCCGTGCCTACGGCCGTATTCGCCCCTACAGTGAAGTCACTGCCGCATATATCGTTATCTATAGTCCCCGCTATCCCGATGGTCTTTATGCCGGTCTCTTTTGTAAAGATATCGGCGCCGCGAAAAGAGCCGTTGCCGCCTATTACCACCAACCCCTCTATCCCGCGCTTCATCAAGTTCTCAGCGGCCTTCTTTCTCGCGCCCTTTTGGAGAAACCTCTTCGACCGGGCCGTCTTAAGTATGGTGCCGCCCTTCGCCAGTATATTGCTGACGCTACGGGCATTGAGAGGTATTATGTCGTCGTCGATAAGGCCTTCGTAACCTTTTATCACCCCATATATCGACAGTCTTCTATATATGGCGCACCTGACTACGCTTCGTATTGCAGCGTTCATGCCCGGCGAATCACCGCCGCTCGTCAATACAGCTATTTTCTTCATTTACGTTCCCATCTCCCAGCTGCTTAAATACTCTTTCTGCTCTTTTGTCAGTTTGTCGATGCTGACATTGAGGGCCCTTAGCTTCAACTTCGCTATGTTATGATCGATATTGTCCGGCACCTTATAGACCTTCTTCTCGAGCCCTTTGCGGTTCTTTGTCAAAAACTCGGCTGAGAGCGCCTGGTTGGCAAAACTCATGTCCATTACACACGCCGGGTGGCCTTCCGCAGCGGCAAGGTTTATAAGCCTTCCCTCACCCAGAACGTTTATCCTTCTGCCATTCCTTAAAGTATACTCTTCAACAAACTCTTTGACCCTTCTCTTCTTCCTGGCTATCTTCGCCAAAGACTCAAGGTCTATCTCCACGTTGAAGTGGCCGGAGTTACATACTATCGCCCCGTCTTTCATGACCTTGAAGTGCTCGACCCTCAGCACGTTTATATCACCGGTCAATGTGACAAAGACGTCTCCCTTGCGTGACGCTTCTTTTAACGGCATTACAGTAAATCCGTCCATGACCGCCTCTAAAGCCTTTAGAGGGTCTACTTCGCATACGATAACATTGGCGCCCATGCCCCTGGCGCGCGTAGCCACACCTCTCCCGCACCAACCGTAACCGCAGACAACGAAACTTGAGCCGGCCAACAATGTGTTAGTGGCCCTAAGTATGCCGTCTATGGTAGATTGGCCTGTGCCATACCTATTGTCGAAGAAGTGCTTTGTGTACGCGTCATTTACAGCTATTATAGGAAACGCAAGGAGGAATTTCTGCTCGAGAGCCCTAAGCCTGATAACACCTGTAGTCGTCTCTTCCGTACCGCCGAAGATATATTTTATCAGGTCCTTCCTATCTTTATGGATGGTCGATACCAGGTCCGCGCCGTCGTCCATAGTTATATTGGGCCTCATGTCTAGAGCGGCGTTTATGTGGTCGTAGTACACCTTATTGCTCTCTCCTTTTATAGAGAACGTCGGTATCTTGTGATGCTTTACTAAAGAAGCGGCAACATCGTCCTGAGTTGAAAGCGGATTAGACGCGCAGATCAGTGTATCAGCCCCGCCAGCCTTCAGCGTGACCATAAGATTCGCTGTCTCTGTGGTGACGTGCAGGCACGCCGCTATCTTGACCCCTTTGAGGGGTTTCTCTTTTGCAAAACGGTCTCTTATCAGGGAGAGGACAGGCATGTTATTGTTCGCCCATTCTATCCTGAGCTTCCCCTTCTCCGCCAGCTTTATATCTTTTATATGGTATTTCATTGCATCTCCTTTTCAATATTACTCCTGTTTAGGTCTTAGGTCGTAGGTCGTCTCGCTAAGCACCTACCACCTACGACCTAAAAACTAGATTACCCCTTCTTCGTTTCGTTCTTCAGCGCCTCGGCCTTGTCTATCTCTTCCCATGTAAACCCATCCTCGTTCCTGCCAAAATGCCCATACGCCGCGGTGGCCTTGTATATGGGCCTCCTCAACTTCAATTTCTCTAATATTCCATGTGGTGTGAGGTCGAAGACCCTGCGGACCGCCTTTACAAGGTTCTCATCCGACACCTTGCCTGTATTATTAGTATACACCATCACCGAGACCGGCTCAGCAACGCCTATGGCGTAGGCCAGCTGTATCTCGCACTTATCCGCCAGATTAGCGGCAACTATGTTCTTGGCAACATATCTGGCCATGTAAGACGCAGACCTATCGACCTTTGTCGGGTCCTTACCGGAGAAACATCCTCCGCCGTGAGACCCTACTCCACCGTAAGTATCGACTATTATCTTCCTGCCCGTTACGCCTGTGTCGCCCTGCGGGCCGCCGACCTCGAACCTGCCGGTCGGGTTTATATAGATCTTCGTCTTCTTGTCCATGAGCCCTTTGGGCACCATTTTATTAATTACGAGACTCTTCATATCCGCGCTGATCTTATTCATCTTGACCTTGTGGTCGTGATGCGCGCTTATGACAATAGCCTCGATCCTTTTTGGTTTACCTCCCTTGTAATCTACGGTCACCTGGCTCTTCCCGTCAGGCCTTAGATAGTCGATGATCCCTTCTTTCCTTACCTGCGCGAGCCTCCTTGTAAGCTTGTGGGCAAGCATTATAGGAAGAGGCATAAATTCCTGTGTCTCGTTCGTGGCGTAACCGAACATCATGCCCTGGTCGCCTGCGCCTCCCGTATCGACCCCCATGGCTATATCCGGCGACTGTTCCTGTATCGATGTCATAACACCGCATGTCAGAAAGTCGAAGCCGTAAATGGCATGGGTATAGCCTATATCCTTTATGGTCTTCCTTACTATCTGAGGGATATTTACATAGCAGGACGTGGTGATCTCTCCCGCTACTATGGCAAGCCCCGTAGTAACCATGCTCTCGCAGGCAACCCTTCCATTCGGGTCCTGTTCATATATCGCGTCCAATACCGCATCCGAGATCTGGTCACAGACCTTATCCGGGTGCCCCTCAGTTACGCTCTCTGATGTAAATAGATAATCCTGTACCTTCTTAGCCATTCCCTTTCTCCTTTAATGAGCACATGATTTACGAAAAATAACAAATTTTTCGTAAATCATAAGTGCGAATTAACACCGCCGAATGCGCTATAAAATTTCGAAGAAATTTTTAGCGCGTCTTATGAGGCGGTGTCTTTCTTTTTGTAAAATTCGTCCGCAAGATCCAACAATCTCTTATCGCCGATGTCGAACCACTCACCTTCGATCTTATAGCCGTAGACAAGGTCATTTGACGAAAGCCAGCTTATATAGTAGCCCGGCTGGTCTTTGCTCATGCCCGCGTCTATATATGCCTTTAAAAGCTTGAGTTTCTCTTTTGGAAAATAGTAGACACACAGGGCAGCGAGTGTAGACTTTGGCGCTTTCGGCTTCTCCTCAAACTCCGTTACCCTGCCGTCATGATCCATGTTGGCTATACCGTACTTTCTGGCCTCTTTTATGTCTCCCACGTCGAGCAAGGCCACGGCCGAACCACCCTTGGTGCGCGCAAATTTAATGAAGTCCGTAAGATCGAACTCGAAGAGATTGTCCCCTCCCAGGACCAGCAGGTCGTCATCCACACCTTCCGAGCTTATCACAAGATCCATATCGCCTACAGCGCCCAGGCGCGTCTCATTGGTAAAGGTGCGGTCATTTACGATCTTGATAGGGGTTTTATGCGAGCTTTCGCCTACCCATTTCTCAAAATGGGGAGAGAATTTATTATTTGTTACTATGTAGACCTCGCTTATACCCTTTACAGCCCCGACCTTCTCCATGAGCCTGTCCGTTATAGTCTTGGCCCCTATATTGAGGAGCGGCTTCGGTTTATTCAGCGTAAGAGGATAAAGCCGTGTAGCGTAACCCGCGGCCAATATGAGTGCTTTCATTATATCTCTTATTAATGTTATTCGGTTATCGGTGAGCGGTTTTCGGTTAGCGTACGATACACAAACCGCACACCGCGAACCGCTAACCGATCTTTGCCAACTCGCTCTTCAAGTACATCACGCTATCTACCGGGGTCGGATCGACATCGTTGAGAATGGCGAGATAAAAGCTTACGAAGTCACCTATGTATATGAGCGAGAATATCCTGCCAAGCAAAGAATCCCCCCTCGAACTGATCTCAATTATCTTTGTACCCACCTTATTTATGATAGACGCGCTTATGTCCATCCGCTTTGCCACTCTCGGGTGGTCACCTTTGTCCCTCAATATAACGACCGCCAGGTCCTTCATAAGGTCCTTCGGGTTCGCCCATCCCACTATCTCATTGTGGTTCATCTCCGGAAAAAGGTGCGTGGATGAGATCGCCTTGGAGTTCTCCGCGAGCTGCCCCCTCCACCTTGTTGCTGCGCAGTCGGTATGCTGATTGGCCCCGTATATAATAGCGTATTTACCGAAAAGCTCTCTGGCTATCCTCTTAGATATATTCTTCCCTGGGTCGATATCGGGTGCAAGCTCGGCCTTGTACAATTCCGCCAAGAGATCCGACGTCTTCTCTATCTCATTCTCATTATCTGAGATTACGCCCAGCTTGGATAGCAGCACCAGCACGGGGATAGAGGAGTATCCCAGGGCGCATCTCGGAGGAAGGCCCGCGGGGATCATGATGCAAGGTACCTTGTCCTTCTGCGTGTTCTCCTTCAGCTTGCCATTGGTGGTAATGGCTACGATGTTGGCGCCTCTCTTGCGTCCTTCATCATAGGCGCTCAGCGTCTCTTCTGTGTTGCCAGAATAGCTGGAGACGATAAGCAATGTCTTATCGTCCACGAAAGCCGGCAGCGTGTAATCCCTATTGACTATAATAGGTAACCTGCATACCTTCGCGACGTACGATCTGATAAGATCAGCCCCTATCGCCGAACCACCCAAACCGCAGAAGACTATCTTGTTAAAATCTCTTTTGACATCCTTATCAAAAGATATCTTCTTACCTATGGCCAAAGCTTCTTTCAGCTGCCCGGGAAACCCGGAAAGCAATTTTAACATATCTGACTTGTCGAGCGATCTTACGGTCTTTGTATCCATATTGCTCACCCCGTTAGACTTCCTCCTGGTTTTCCCCGTTAGGCCCCATTTTGAGGTCTAACGGGGCTCATATTATGTCTCCTTCGCTAGCTCCGGCACAAACTCCTTCAGTTTAGAATTTACGTACGCCTCTACCTCTTTTCCGGTGCGCAGAGTGAGGGCCTTGACGGCTATCTCTTTTGCCTCTTTGAGCGTCACGGCCCTTATCACCTTCTTTATCTCGGGAAGGACCATAGGGGATGTGCTAAATTCATCCAACCCTAACCCCAAAAGCAGGAGCGCCCATGACGGATCGCCCGCCATCTCACCGCACATCCCAACCCATATGCCGCTCTTGTGGCCATTATCAATAACACACTTGATAAGTCTCAGTACAGCGGGATGGGACGGTTCATATAGGTAGGCTATCTTCTCGTTCACTCTGTCCACCGCCAGCGCGTATTGAATAAGGTCGTTTGTGCCTATACTGAAAAAATCTACCTCTTCAGCCAATATATCGCTCGTAAGAGCCGCTGATGGCACCTCGATCATCGCGCCGATCTCCATCTCCTCATCAAAAGAGATCTTCTTCTTCCTTAAGTCCCTCTTTACCTCATCGAATATACTATTAGCCTGCCTCAGTTCATCTATGCCTGAGATCATGGGATACATTATCTTGAGCCTGCCGAACGCCGAAGCTCTCAGTATCGCCCGCAGCTGCGCCTTAAAAATATCGGGTTTGGCTAGGCAGAATCTTATGGCCCTCCACCCCAGATAAGGATTCATCTCTTTGGGAACATCGAGTTGAGATAGGAACTTATCTCCACCTATGTCGAGAGTCCTTATAATAGTACTGTGCGGCTTTGTCTTCTGGGCAACGATCTTATAGGCCTCGTACTGCTCCTCTTCTGTAGGCAAACCTTCTTTATTCATGTAGAAATATTCCGTTCTGTAGAGCCCTATGCCTTCCGCGCCGTGGTGTTTTGCCGAATGGATCTCTTCAGGCAGCTCTATATTGGCCGATAAGACCACTCTATGGCCATCCTTCGTCTCAGAGGGCAGGTCTTTAAGGTAAGTTAGGTCTTCTTCCAGCTTCTCGAATTTATCCCTGTCGGCCTCGCACTTCTTTATCGTGTTCTTGTCCGGATTGATAACAAGGATACCGTGCGTACCATCGACTATCAGCATATCGCCGTTCTTGACGTTCCTGGTCACTTCCTCGAGCCCTACTGTTGCCGGGATCTCGAGCGACTTGGCCATAATAGCAGTGTGCGACGTCCTTCCGCCTATGTCTGTAGCGAAACCTATGACGTTCTTCTTGTGCATGGTAGCAGTGTCCGATGGCGAAAGGTCATACGCTATCACTATGACCGGCTTGGTCAGATTGCTGAGGGTGCGAGTCTTGGCGCCTATCAAGTTCTTCAGCATCCTCTTGCCTACGTCGCTTATATCGCTTATCCTCTCTTTGAGGTATTCGTCGTCCATCTTCGAGAAGGCGTTCACATACTTCTTGAGGACATCCAGGAAGACATACTCCACGCAGACCTTCTCTTTCTTGAGCCTGAGCAGCACTTCTTCTAT
>JBDRDE010000059.1:0-3941 GCA_043821065.1 Candidatus Omnitrophota bacterium | reverse complement strand
GCCGTAAAATGCATAGAGAAGGATCTAGATGAGCTTTTGACATTCTTGAATTTTGATGAGTCACACAGAATAAAGATACGCACCACAAACCCCATAGAGAGGGCTTTTAAGGAATTCAGGCGCAGGACTAACGTCATGGATAACCACTTGCCCAATATGTCATCCTGTGAGAAGATATTCTATGTGATGAGCAAGTTCCTTAATGAACGATGGCATGATAAGCGATGGCTCATCTTTGAGAATATTGAGAGAATACCAGATAACCTGCCGGAAAGGAGGTTTAATCCGGAGGAGTGTTTATATGCTGCCGCGTAAAAGTATTTGCATTACCGCTGGTGAAGGTGTGGTTGACTTTTATATTATAATGTGCTAACCTTTATAGCTAATAATGATAAAAAATAACCTTAAAGACGTAAATAACAGGATAAAGGCCGCTTGCAAGAAGGCGAACCGGGAACCGGGCGAGATCACGCTCGTCTGCGTCACCAAGGGGGTCGATCCTTATAGGATAAGCGAGGTCTTTATATACGGCATAAAGGACATAGGCGAGAACCGTGTCCAGGAGGCCCAGAAGAAGCATAGCGAGGTCCTCCCGGGTACCAGATGGCACCTCGTTGGCCACCTCCAGACGAATAAGGCCAAGGATGCCGTGAGGATCTTCGACATGGTCCACTCGGTCGACAGTATGGATCTGGCAGTAAAGCTGGACAAAGAGGCGCTGAAGATATTTAAGACCCTGGAGGTCTTGATCCAGGTGAATACTTCAGGCGAAGAGCAGAAGTTTGGCATGCGCCCCGAGACTGTTATGGATTTTCTAAGGCAGGCTTCTCTATTGCGAAATATAAAGATAATGGGGCTCATGACGATCACGCCTCTGGCCGAAGACCCGGAGACGGTCCGCCCTTATCTAAGGGCGCTGCGCGAGCTATCGGAGTCCATCAAGGCAGAAAATATACCTAACATCGAGATGAAGTACCTATCTATGGGGATGTCGCAGGATTTTGAGGTAGCCATACAGGAAGGCGCGAATGTGTTGCGCATAGGAACGGCGATCTTTCGAGAGTAATCTACGAGTAACCAGAAACCGTAACCAGTAACCAGAGCGAAAAAGAAGCATTTCTTTTTTCTTTTTCTGGTTTCTGGTAACTGTTTACTGGTTTCTCGAATAGGAGTCTAGGATGAAGCGCATAGGCTTAATAGGATGCGGCAATATGGGCGAGGCCATTTTGAGCGGGATCATCTCAAACCGCTTGGTCCGGCCGAGCGATATAATCGTCTCTGACGCGGATTCAGCAAAGCTGGAAAGAGTTAAGAAGGCTCTTAAGGTCGATGTCACTTTCAACAACTCTGTAGTGGCCAAATCTTCAGAGGCCATCATCTTGGCGGTTAAACCCCAAGATGTAGAAGCGGTGCTTTTGGATGTAGCGGAGTTCTTGTCCAAAGAGAGGCCCATTATATCGATAGCAGCCGGGGTGACGATAAAGAAGATAGTCTCTATCATCGGAGATAACAAGCCGGTTATAAGGGTGATGCCCAATATGCCGGCCATCATAAAAGAAGGGTTCTCCGCTATCTCGTTTTCAAAAGATGCCGGAAAGAGAGAAATGGATCTTGCCAAGAAGATATTTTCATGTCTGGGAGAGGCGGTAGAGGTTAAAGAGAAGGACCTCGATGCCATTACAGCGATAAGCGGTTCCGGGCCGGCCTATTTTTTCTATATAGTGGAAAATCTCATAAAGACCGGCATAAGTATGGGGCTGACGCGCGATACGGCGCGCAGGGCCGCTATAAAGACCGCCGCCGGCAGCTGCGAGCTTATGAAGAGGTCGTCTAAAGAGCCGTCTCTGCTCAGGAAGAAGGTGACTTCTAAAGGCGGGACCACCGAGGCCGCTTTTAGGGTGTTTGATAAAGAAGGGTTGGGACGCATCATGAGCGACGGGGTAAAGGCCGCGAAGAAGAGGTCGAAAGAATTGTCGGGAGGTTGAGATGTTTATCTTAGGGCAGTTATTTGCAAGTCTGGCGCTCCTTTTTAATATGTTGTTCAACGTCATCTATTTTTTACTAGTGGTGCGCATAATACTTTCATGGTTCTCTGTAAGCCCATACAACGAGATCGTTCAGATCCTGTATAAGATAACAGAGCCTATATTGGCCCCTTTTAGAAGGCTGCCTCTCCATATGGGGGCGATAGATTTTTCCCCGATACTGGCGTTTATCGTGATAGCCTTTTTAAGAAATTTTGTAGTGGGGGTATTGTCACAACTCGCGTACAGGTTTGGTTAAAGAGGATGATTATATATCCGTCATTCTGAGGAGACCTTGTTTGCGCATCGGGCGACGAAGAATCTAGACCGGAGAAACTTCCTAGATCCTTCGCGGAGTTTACACTGAGCGAAGCGAATGTGCTCAGGATGACATAATCCGGACGGCTATGGAGGAGACATGGCGAAAGTAGGCATAATAGGAGGCAGCGGCCTTTATAAAATAGACGGGCTTAAGTCTGTAAATAAGGTGAAGGTGGATACGCCCTTCGGGGACCCTTCAGGCAGTTTTATTACAGGTGTCCTGGAAGGCAGGGAAGTCGCCTTTCTGCCGAGGCACGGCGAGGGGCATACTATATTGCCCACAGAGCTTAATTATAGAGCGAATATCTACGGCATGAAGAAGCTCGGTGTCGATACTATCATATCCATAAGCGCTGTCGGCAGCCTTAAAGAGGAGTTGAAGCCTCTCGATATCGTAGTTATAGACCAGTTCGTTGACCGGACCAACCAGGCGAGGAATACGACATTTTTCGGAGAAGGCATAGTTGCCCATGTGGCCTTTGCTCAGCCTATATGCCCGGACCTCGCCGATGTATTATACGCATCAGGCCGCGAGCTAAACGTCAATATGCACAAAGGTGGCACTTATGTAAATATGGAAGGGCCGATGTTTTCAACGCTGGCGGAGTCGAATCTCTATAGAAGCTGGGGCATGGATGTTATAGGGATGACCAATATGCCGGAGGCGAGGCTCGCCAGAGAGGCCGAGATATGTTACGCTACGCTCGCCATGGTGACCGACTATGACTGCTGGCATGAGTCTTCCGAGGCGGTGACCATAGAGATGATCATATCGAACCTGAACAAGAATGCCAATAATGCGAAAAAGATAGTCAAGAAGGCATTAGCCGCTCTGTCGGACAAAAAGAGCTGCGGATGCGTCGATTCTTTGAAGTACGCCGTCATAACGCAAAAGGATAAGATCCCTCAAGAGAAGAAGGACCAGCTCGATCTTATCATAGGAAAATACTTATAGCTGTCAGTCTTCAGCCATCAGCTATCAGCAAAAGATTTTTTAGCTGAGCGCTGAAAGCTGAGCGCTGAAAGCTGAAAGCTGATAAAATGGATTACAAGAAGACATTAAATTTGCCGAAGACCAGCTTCTCCATGAAGGCCAACCTTCCCCAGAAAGAGCCTCTTACGTTAAAAGACTGGGAGGAGAGAGATCTCTACGGCCTCATAAGAAAGGCTTCCGCGGGAAAGAAGAGCTTTATCCTCCATGACGGCCCGCCTTATGCGAATGGCAATATTCATATAGGCCACGCGCTCAATAAGATACTAAAGGATGTCATCGTAAAGTTCAAGACGATGAAGGGCTACGACGCCCCTTACATGCCGGGATGGGATTGCCACGGCCTACCCGTCGAGCACCAGCTCTTCAAGGAGCTCAAGATCACGAAATCCGATATAGGGCAGGTCGAGTTCAGGAAGAAGGCCCACCGCTACGCGATGCGCTTCGTCGATATACAGAGAGAAGAGTTCAAGAGATTGGGCGTATTCGGCGACTGGGAGAATCCCTACCTTACGCTCGACCCTAAGTATGAAGCGGGGATCATAGAGTCCTTTGCCTGCATAGTCGAGGCTGGTTATATTTACAAAGACCTAAAGCCGGTGAAC
>JBDRDE010000058.1:0-6084 GCA_043821065.1 Candidatus Omnitrophota bacterium | reverse complement strand
CGTACGAGGCCATAAAAGACTCAGTCACATTATATGGCAAAGGCGGGGTAAATATCAATACTTCGTCACGGGAGATGCTGGAATATCTCGACATCGATAAAGGCCTTGTTGAGAATATCATGAATTTTAGATCCGGCGAAGACCGGGAGATCGGGACAAGCGACGACGGCATATTCGAGTCCACTTCCAGCATCATAGATATCCTGAGGGAGAGCGGTTACCTTACCACGAGGCAGCAGCAGACCCTGCTCTCTTTGATAAGCAAGAATCTCTTCTGCGTCAAATCCGATAATTACCGGTTGAATGCCAGCGTCTATGTGAGAGGCAAACTGGCGGCGAGGTGCTCAGCGGTTTTCGGTAAGGCGAAGGAGGGATACCGCCTCATGAGTTGGTCGCGCGACTGATCTAACATATAGACCCCGGGGGTGTGCTAGCATGCATACTAACATACCCCCGGGGTCTAAACGGCCACGACTAATACGTCTGCATGTCATCCATCTCGGACTCAAACCCGAAAATAAATTCGGGCTCAATGATCGGTTCGTAATTGGCCGGGAATGGTATGGGAAAGGTGATCAGCTCGTATATCCCGGCACCTGTTCTAAGGAAGGCTCTAGCCAGGCCCATAGGTATGCCGTATATCAGCCCGCCGATAAAAGGTTCTTCCACGTAACTCTCATGTATAGTCGTAAAGAGCTCGATCCATCCTGTAGTAGTGTTCATCAGGCCCCGGCTCAATTTTCCAATAGCCCCTCCCGCGTAGCACACACTAACAGACGCGAACAGAAACACGAACAGGCACAGAAACAATCTTTTCATACGTGATCCTCAAGGTTACGAGTTGGTGTAAATGACATCCGGTTACTAAAGGTTACGAACCCGTGTAAATGACGTCCAGTTACTAACTCATGTAAATGGCATCCAGTTACGAAAAGTTACTAAAAGGTTACGGCAACCATTAGTAACCCTTCGTAACCTACCCTGCTTTCCGGCAGCTTCGTAACCTTTAGTAACCAACGAGCTTTCCGGGAGATTCGTAACCATAATCGTTTTCCATACTTCTCGTAACCACATTTGTTCCGGACGTCTCAGTATTTCAGTCTGTCGAGATCTATCTTAAAAGATCCCGCGGAGACGGGCTTCGCTCCGGCCCTCCTGAGAGATTCCACCCTGTTCTTGACAAGGTACACATCCTCAGACCCGGGGCTCAAAGCGATATATTTGTCATAGTACTCTACAGCGGAATCTGTGTCATTGAGGGAGCGCTCGTAGATATAAGCTATATTGTAGTAGGCCTCCGCGTTCTCTCCGTTGACCGTTATGAATTTTTTAAAATTCTCGATGGCTTTCTCAAACATACCCGCTTTCGCGTAGAGGTATCCCAGCTCGTAGTAATGAGCGGCCTCGTAAAGCGCGCCTGCCTGGTTTACCGAGGCGGGCTTTCTTTTGGCGGACTCCAGTTCCTCCTCCTGCTCCCTTATGATGCGCGCCAGTTTGGCTGAATTCTCCTTCTCTTTCTCAAGGGCCCCTCTGTATCTATCGGATGTACCCCTAAGCTTGGCCGACTCTTTATCATACTCTTCCAGCTTGTCGTTTAGCTCCAGGCCGTTCTCTTTCGCGCTGAGTAGCTCCTCTATGTTCGACTTCATGCTCTCTCTCAGCTCATCGCTCTGGGCCATGAGCGATGAGACCCTGGAGGTCAGCTGATCATTCTCTTTTTCCAGGGAGTCCTTAGCTTTTCTGATAGCTTCTTTTTCGAGTACGATATCTTTGGCCACGCTCTCTCCGGATTCAAGCTTTGCCTTCAGCTCCGACGCGTTATAAACAAGATAGAGGTTGGCCCCAGCAGAAAGGATCAGCAGCGCCGCCACAAGCAATAGGGTGGCTATAAGCCCGGCCGGGGATCCTTGGCGCAGAGGGATGCCGCTGTTCTTGGCAGAGATCGCTTCATGGGCCGACACGGATGGGGTATCTTTCGGCTGCTCCGCTTCTTTGGATGGCGGCTGGTTCTTTCGCGCCGGGAAATCTATCTCAGGAAGGTCTACGTGGATAAATTTCTTATCGTCCCGCCCCTGTCCGCCCAATGGTTTTTCCAAGGTTACCTTTCGCTCTCCCCGGGAGTCTTCAGGTTCTCTATGTGGAATTCCGGTTTCTCGGCAACATAGCCTTTGTTCTCAGGCCTCGTGTATGCCGGGTATTTCTTCATCTGGTCTTTGTCCCATTTTTTTAGCTCACCTCCGGATATTATGTGAGGCGTAAGGAAGATGATTATCTCGCTCTGGAGCTGGTCCCGGTCTCTCCTTGAGAATAAGATATTTAAGATCGGTATCTTTGTGATGAACGGCATGCCGTCCCTATCGTCCCTATCGAGGTTCTGCCTAAAACCCGCAATGAATATGGTGTAGCCGTCTTTCACCTTTACGGTGGTCTCGGCCTCGGATGTCTGTATTATCGGTATCTGACTTCTCGGATCGGCTGTGGTTCCCGTAGTTAGCGTTCTTGTGACCGAGCTTATTTCGGGTTTTATCTTCATGATGATGTAGCCGTCCCTATTAATGGTGGGAACGACCTTCAGCTTGACACCTACATCTACAAATTCGACGGTGTCTGAGGTTATTGTGGAGTCTCCGCTCTGGCTCGTAGTGCCTGTAACGTAGGCCTCTCTCGTTCCAATAAGGATCGTCGCCTCTTCATTGTTGGTTACAGCGATCCTAGGGCTGGACAATGTCTTTGCATCTCCAATATTCTGGAGAAACTGCATATCAACGCCTTCCTTGTCCCAGAGAAAAGTCCCTACAAGCGCCGTACCAAGCGCGCTGGGGAAGATCCCGGAGAGGGCGAACTCAGCGAGGTGATCGCTCAATATCCTGTCCCAATTTATCCCACTCTGGAGCCTGTCTCTCAGCGCGATCTCCAAGATCTCCGCCTCTATGAAGACCTGCATAGTCTCCTGGTCCAGCATAGCTATAGCCTGTTTGACGTTGTTCATATTGCCGGGCAGGTCCATCACGATGAGGCTGTTGGTGCGGTCGTCTACGAGCACCTCGCTCGCGCCCTCAGTCGCTATAGCGGCCACCTTGTCCCTTATATCAGGAGCCTTCGCGTACTGGAGTTCAAATATCTCGGTGATGGGGGGTTTGTCCAGCTGCGCTATGGTGTCGATCATGACCTTAAGCTTTTCAGGCGTATCCATAAGTATCAGCGTACCGGTGAGCGAGTCGATGATGATGCTGCCTATCGAACTCCTCAGGCTGTCGAGGACCGTAAAGATCGTGGAAGGCGGAGCGTAGTTGAGCTTTACGGTCTCTATCTTCTTCTTTTCGTAGAATTTCTCGCCATAGAGGGCTTCATATTCAACATCTGTCATGACCATGATGATGTCAGCGTTCTTTTTCTCGTATGCGAGCCCCTGGCTCAAGATGACCACGTCCAGCGCGTCTTTATAGGTGATATCATTGAGAAAGATACTTATCCTGCCGGAGACATTCTTGCTCGGTATGATATTCATCTTGAGCTTTTTCGAGAGGACCTTAAGGAATTCCGTTATTTCGATGCCTCTGAGATCGAGAGAGATGGTGTTATTCCCGGTCTCGGTGATCATCATATCGGCCTCGGCGCAGATCCCGACAAGCGGCGAGCCTGCTACGAGTGCCAGGAATAAAATGGCTGCAACAGCCCTATCTAAGTATCTTTTCGCCATCTTCGTTAGTGAGCTTGACGTTGTCGCGCGTTATCTCTTCCACGCTGTATTCGTCAATCCGCTCCCCCTCAGAGACCAGATAATTCTTTTTTGTCAGGTCATCTTCTATGATAGCCTGCGGCTCATCAGACCATATGATGCCCACAAGCTTGAGTGTTGATACCTCTTTTTCCTGCTTTGCGGCCTCGACCTTCTTTTCCACATCCGGCAGGACGCCAAAAGGGCTCATCTTCCTGGATTCCGCCAAAAATTCGGAGACAGTAGGTATCTTATCCTTTGCGGTCAGGTGGAGGTCTTCTTTTTCAGCGTTCTCTTCGAGGTACGTGAACCTCTTTTGCGTTGTGATCTCCTCTTTCGCGAAGTATATGGAGAGTCCGGCCACCATCAACACGCTGATCAAGATGAGCGCCTTATTGACATTGCGAAGCGCCACCTTTCCCAGGCGCAGTTTCTCCAGGATGCTGCCCGTGCCGCCCTTGCGCGGGCCCTTCTTCTTCAATTTTAATCTTTCTATATCGTCAGGTCTTTCTATTACATGCAGTAACTTCTCTTCAGAAGTCAACTTCCTGACGTCACGTGTCATATGAGTACTTCTTTTGAGAAGAGCCTCTGGACCATCTCCCTGTCTATGCCGTCTCTGTCCGATATAGCCAGCTCCCGCAGGAGATTATGGCAGAGCATCGATACCCTGCGGGGATAGCCCTGCGTGATCCTGTATATCTCCTCTATGGCGTCCCGGCTGAAGAGTTCATGGCCGTAATCGTAGCCGGCCTTGTGGAGCCTGAAGTTTATCATCTCCCTGACTTCGTGCTCGTCGAAAGGGAAGAGGATATATTTTAGGTTTATGCGGTCTACGAAATTCCGCATCTTCCTTAATTCCGGCACGAGCTCGGTCTGTCCTACGAGTACGAGCTGGAGGAGCTTGTGTTCGTTGGTCTCGTAGTTGAGCAGGGTCCTGAGGACCTCTAGCGATACCGAGTTCAGCTTCTGGGCCTCATCTATTAGAAGGACTATTGTTTTTTTGGATTCGACGCCTTTTCTAAAGAGAAAGTCTTTCAGACGCTCCTTGCGGTCCAGTATGTTGTCTGATTCACCATCTACGGCCAAGTCGAAGGTCCTTAAGAGTGAGTCTATGAAGAGCTCCTCGCTCTCGTAGCGGGGGTCGAGTATTATGTAGAGCTCCATGTCTTCCCTGAGGCCGAACATCTGGAGGAGCTTCCTGCAGAGAGTAGTCTTTCCGGTGCCTACGTCCCCGAGTATGACGGAGAGCCCCCGCTTGAGCCGTATCTCGATCATGATCCGCATCAAGGCGGCCATATGCTCCTTAGATTCGTAAAAGAATCTGGGATCAGGACTTGTGGAAAACGGCTCTCTATCCAAACCTAAAAGTTTATAGTAGCTCATATGGACTATACGGCCCTCTTGTGCCCGTTGATGATATTACAGATGATCCTTAACGGGTATCCCTCGTTCTTGAGTTTATCGATCCGGCCGAGCCTCTGCCTGACATCCTTAGCGTCATAAAGGCGCTTATTACCCTGGCGCCTCTCGGTGTGGAGGAGGCCCAGGCTCGTGTAGTAGTTCAATGTCTGATAGGAGATACCGAAGCTGCTCACGATCTCCTGCAGCGATATGACCTTCGAGTTCTTTTTCTTCAAATCAGTGTCTTACCCTATATACCTTTGGTTTTATAGATATTACACTTATAGTGATTATAGTAAGTATAGCATAAAAATCCAGAAAGTCAAGGCCACCCACTGCGTAAATCTCAGCACCGGTAGGGACTTATATCAGTTTAAGCGCTGCCGGGGGCTTGCCTCTACTTAAGGCGCCACCGTGGGTCCGCTTCCGCTTGTCGTTCGCAAAAGGATACGCGCCTTTTGCCCCTGTAGAAATCCGAAGGATTTCCACAGGACTAGTCCTGCACAATCTTTCAGATTGTGCAGGGTCACTGTACGAAAATTGCTCCGCTGTCATAAAAATGTCATGATCTAGATACGCGTTTGTGCTCGCAATTTTCGATAGTCGCTCCAGCGGACCCACGATGTCGCCTTATATTCAGTCGCTCAGGCAAACCCTCGACATCGCTTTATGATGCTGTATAAGCTTTTCGGTGTTGTTTGCGAGAGATTAGATTTTTTTGGCCATTCTAGTCTTGGATACAGGTGCTTTTGGACTTACGCGAGCGAGCGTATGAAGGTGCTTCACTCTGATTGGGTGTTGTAGCCACTTGGCAAGCGAGTGAGCGCGTATGTAGTTACATTGTTTTTCAATAGCAGCATACAGCGCGTCCCGAGCTTCTGGATTACCTATGTGAGGCGAGGGACGTAAGTCCATAAGCACGGGTAAAAAAATCGGTCGAGCAAGCAACACCGAAAAGCTTA
>JBDRDE010000057.1:0-2303 GCA_043821065.1 Candidatus Omnitrophota bacterium | reverse complement strand
TAGACATCCTTGGCCCCCTGCTTCTTGAGGGCGCTTACCGCTTCTACCAGTGAGCCGGCGGTCGCCACTATGTCGTCTATGAGTATGACGTTTCTATCTTTTACCTCTCCCATTATATGCATCACTTCCGTCTCTCTGTCGTTCTTTCTGCGCTTGTCCACTATGGCCAGGGGCGCGCTGAGCCTCTTGGCATATGCCCGCGCCATCTTAATGCCTCCAACATCGGGCGATACGACCGTAATATCCTTTAAATTCTTACTTAGGAAATATTCTATAAAGACGTTTATCGCGTATAGGTTGTCAAGCGGGATATCGAAGAAGCCCTGTATCTGTCCGGCATGGAGGTCCATGGTCAGCACCCTGTTCGCCCCCGCTACCGCTATAAGATTGGCTACAAGCTTAGCGGTGATCGGTACCCTGGGCTGGTCCTTCCTGTCCTGGCGCGCGTATCCATAATAAGGCAGTACCGCCGTTATCCTTCTTGCCGATGCCCTGCGCAGCGCGTCCATCATTATGAGAAGTTCCATAAGATTGTCATTGACGGGCGGTGACGTGGGCTGAATAACGAAGACGTCCCTTCCGCGGACATCCTCTTTTATCTTCACCATTTGCTCGCCATCGCTGAACCTCTCCACCCTGGCCTGGCTGAGTTTAATATCGAGGCCGTCGCAGATCTCCTTGGCCAATGGCCTGTTGCCATTTCCTGAAAATATTACCATCTCGCCGTTTCTCATTTTCGCGCTCCTTTTTTTCCTTTGAGGACCCTCGCCGGCATACCGACGACTACCGATCCGGCAGGTACATTGTGGTTCTTGGTGACAATAGCTCCGGCGCCGGTCTTTGCGTTTCTGCCCACCTTAACGGGGGCCACAAAAATGGTGCCGCTCCCTATGAACGCGCGGTCTTCTATGCGGGTAACGGCCTTCTCTTTACCGTCATAATTGGCGGTTATCGTGCCCGCGCCTATGTTCACGTCTTTTCCTACGACGGTGTCGCCTAAGTACGTGTGGTGTTTTATCCTGGTATTCTCTCCGACCTTTGCCCTGACAAGCTCCACGAAGTTCCCTATTTCAACACCGTCCTTTAATTCACATCCGGGGCGTATCCTGGCGAAAGGCCCTATCCTGCAGCCCTTACCGATCTTCACGCGCCCCTCTATTATCGTATGCGAAAAGATGGTGGTATCCTCTCCGATCCTGGCGTCGACGCTTATATGTACCGTGTCGGGGTCGGATATTGTCACGCCCTTATCCATAAGTTCCGCCACTGTTCTTCTTCTCAATATATTCTCCGCGGCGCACAGGTCTCTTCTCGAATTGATCCCAATAGCCTCATCGCTGTCTTCGGTCATGTATGAGCCGACACTGTGGCCTTTCCTGTTCAGCAGCGATACGATATCGGTCAGGAAGTATTCGCCCTTGTTGTTCTCGTTCTTGATCTCTTTTAAAAATGAGAAGAGGCCCTTGCTCCTGAAGCAGTAGACCCCCACATTGATCTCGTCTATAGCCTTGTCGTATATGGAGGCCTCTGTCTCCTCTACGATGTCTATTACATGCCCGCGGTCGTTTTTCAATATCCTTCCATATCCTGTGGGGTCCATCATGCGAGCCGTCAAAAGCGTGCAGAAATTATCATCGGCCGCGTGCGATCTTATGAGCCCTTCTATAGTTTGGCGCCTGATCAAAGGCTCATCGCCGCACAAGACCAGTATCTCCCCTTTAAAATCTTTCAAGAGGCTCTTTGCCTGGTTTAGCGCGTCTCCGCTGCCCAACGGCCTCTTCTGGACCACTAGCCTGGCGTCTTTAAGCTCTCTCTTTACAAGCTCCGCTTTGTGGCCCACGACGCAGATGATATCGTCTATGCCGCAAGATCTCACGGTATCCAATATGTGCCTTATCATAGGCTTATCGCCTAGCGGATGGAGCACCTTTGGGGTGCGCGATCTCATCCTCGTGCCAAGACCTCCTGCCAATATCACCGCTTTGATCTTTTTGGCCATATCTTGCCTCTCTCGCGTTATTGAAGATCTTGCTAGAGCACAATTGCTCTACTTTCGATTGCTCTATTTTATAAGCTTTACATCCTTAGAAAATAGAGCAATAGACAATAGAACGTTATCTAGGATCCTCCACATCTATTTCTCTATTCTCTATTTTCTATTGCTCTGCTTCGATTTTCGCTTATCGAAAATCGAAGCTGGCTGCCCAGCTAGGATTCGCCTACTACGGCTCGCAGTGCTCGCAGTGCTCGCCTGCGTAGGCTCCCCTCGCTCGCTTTCGGCCGGTCCTGGGAGCGTCGCTGCC
>JBDRDE010000056.1:0-12939 GCA_043821065.1 Candidatus Omnitrophota bacterium | reverse complement strand
GCAAAGGTTTCGAATGCCGCGATAAACCTGTTCGCGGCCCGAAAACCCTTGTTATTCACCATCTCCGCTGTCTTCTTCTCGAGTTCTTCCTGTGTCATCTCTTCGTACCGGACCTCTTCAGCCATAGCCTTGCTGCGGTTGAGGGCCTCTTTGAGTGTGCCGATATTCGATCTTATATATTTCTCAGATGCGGCAGCACAGTCATTCGGATGGTCCATCTCTCTCTCGATGATCTCTGCCAACCCCTCGTAGAAGTCGTACATAGGATCACTCGATGCGGAAGAGATATTCGGAAAGACTAGCACTCCTAAAGAAAAAATCGTCAGCGCCGTTAAAAAGATCTTCATCTCTCTACCTCTTTATTAAGCCAGTGTGCTCTCTTTGTGGGCCATGGCAGACTCTCTGCCCGCCAATCTCTCCACGATCGCCAGCGCGAACGCGAGGGCTGTGCCCGGGGCCCTGCTCGTGATGATATTACCGTCTATCACGACCTTCTCCTCGCAAAACGAGATCTCCTGTCCGAAGCTCCTCTCCATCCCCGGATAACAGGTAGCCTTCTTTTCGTTCAATATACCAAGGGGCGCCAATACCAGTGCTGGCGAGGCGCATATAGCAGCTATTACAGCGCCCCTCTTGTGTGTCTCCCGTATAAGGTCCGCCAACCTTTTAGACTTCGCCAGGTTGTCCGCGCCCGGCAGGCCTCCCGGCAAGACTATGGCATCTATTCCACCCCTGAGGCCATCCAGCGTGATATCCGCGAACATCTTTATATTATGGGCGCCGGTAACCGCCTTATCCTTCAAGCCGCATACCACTGTCTCTATCCCGGCACGCCTCAAAATATCTATAGCGGTCACTGCCTCGATCTCTTCGAACCCGTCTGCCAATATGACCGCGGCCCTCTTTTTCATAACGCCTCCCTATAAACTCTTCTTTATCTTCGCCCACGCGTCTTTGAGCGTTGCGGTGCGGTTAAAGACCGGCTTGCCACTTGCCGAATCCGGATCTACGCAGAAATAACCCAGCCTTAAAAATTGATAAAGGCTGCCGGGGCCGGCGTCCTTCAAGCCCGGCTCTACCTTGCATCCATTAAGTATTTTGAATGAGTCCGGGCTTAGGCAGCCCTTTGCACTATCCCCTGCCGGCGCATTTGCGGCATCGTCCGAAGAGAGAAGATAGTTATAGAGCCTTACTTCCGCGTCTATCGCGCCTGCCGCCGAGACCCAATGAATAGTCCCGGCGACCTTCCTTCTGTCAGCCGTCGATCCGCCCCTCGAGTCCGGGTCATATGAGCAATGAAGCTCGATGATCTCGCCGGTCTTTGGGTCCTTGACCGCCTTTACACATTTTATATAATAAGCGTGCTTGAGCCTGACCTCCCTGCCGGGGGCGAGCCTGAAGAACTTCTTTGGTGGATCTTCCCTGAAGTCATCCCGCTCAATATATATCTCGCGCGAAAAAGGTATTGCTCGAGTCCCCGCGCCCTCGTCCTCTGGATTGTTTACCGCTTCCAGCTCTTCGGCCTTGCCTTCAGGGTAATTATCGATCACCACTCTTAACGGGTCTAGGACCGCCATCACCCGGGGAGCGCGCCTGTTGAGATCGTCGCGAATAAAGTGCTCCAGGAGGGCCATGTCTATTACACTCTCTGTCTTTGCCACCCCTATTCGCTCGCAGAAATTTCTTATCGCCTCGGGCGTGTACCCGCGTCTGCGCATACCTGCTAGCGTAGGCATGCGCGGATCGTCCCAGCCGCTCACACATCCTCCGTCGACCAACTCCTGAAGCTTCCTTTTGCTCATAAGTGTCTTGGTGAGATTCAAGCGCGCGAACTCTATCTGCTGCGGATGGCACTCGAGCTCAAGCTCGTTCAGAAACCAGTCGTAGAGCGGCCTGTGATTTTCAAACTCGAGAGTGCATATAGAATGTGTGATCCCCTCAAGGGAGTCAGAGAGGCAATGGGCAAAATCATACATAGGGTATATGCACCACTTATCTTTTGTCCTGTGGTGGCTCTCGTGCTTGATCCGGTATATGGCAGGGTCGCGCATATTTATGTTGGGGCTAGCCATATCGATCTTTGCCCTCAAGAGATGCTCGCCTTCCTTAAACTCGCCTTTGCGCATACGCCTGAACAAGTCGAGGCTCTCCTCTACTGAGCGATCCCTGTAAGGGCTCTCCTTGCCGGGGCGGGTCAGCGTGCCCCTGTATTCCCTGATCTGGTCAGGACTTAAGCTACAGACATAGGCTTTGCCCTTATTTATGAGATCCAGCGCGTATCCATAAAACTTTTCGTAGTAATCCGAGGCGAAGTAGGTCCTATCTCCCCAGTCGAAGCCTAGCCACTTGAGATCGCGTTTTATGGCCTCTACATACTCTTCTTCTTCTTTTTCGGGATTCGTGTCGTCAAAACGGAGGTTACATGTCCCGCTATGCTTAGCGGCAATGCCGAAATTGAGGCTTATTGCCTTCGCGTGGCCGATGTGGAGATATCCGTTTGGCTCAGGGGGGAAGCGCGTAGCGATCCTTCCGCTATTCTTACCACGCTTTAGATCGTCTTCTATTATCTCTTCTATAAAATTGGAAGCCGCTTCGCTCATAGAGGTCTGGTCTTTATCGGGCCTCATCATATATGTTCTTCTTAAGCTGCAGATCAGCCTTAAGTTTCTCTACTTCCTTTTGCAGCTCGTCCGTTCGTCTCCTCAGTAATGGCAGCTCTTCGAAGATCTGCCTGTTCCGTATCTCAAGCGCGAGCAGATAGAGAAAGCCACAGATGAAACCCCATATGATATTGGTTGCGCTCATATACCACCTCCGGTTCGCTCAAAACGTTGATATGGATTTCGGATAAGAACAGATCCCGGCTCACAAACGTTTATCTGGCAGCCTTCTGCCCTTCATATAGCCCCTGGAGGGTAGACCTAATCGCATCCGTAGGCTTTATCCATCCGCCATCGGCCCAATAGTAGCTCACCTTACCTGTGAGCCTGCTGACCAGGACCTTGCGCGGGCCCGCCATGGCCTCCCTATGCGTCATGCTGTCGAGCCCGGCCCCTTTTGAGCAGGAGGTCATTGAAAAAAGGAAGGCGATTAATATGATTACGATTAGTCTGGGGCTATCTAGACAGGATCTCATCATTCGAGCTCTTTTGCCGCAATGTCGTCCAGGTGTTCAGCGCTTGAAACCAGTCCCTGCAGCTTGGCCTTCATATTTTCCGAGAGCCTTAAGGAGTCGCGGAGGAGCTGGCTCTCCTGTTTAAAGAACTCAAGCTGTCCTTCTAATTCTGAGACCTGGTCCTGCAAGCCGGCGTTCTCCACCTTGATGGTCTCGAGCTCATCCTGCAAATCTGCCCTGGAATTTTTGATCTTTTGCGGTATGGACACGGTTACGGACGCCAGATCTTTCTGCAGCGCCTGTAACCTTTTTTCCAATATGGACTTTTCGTTCTTAAGCGTCGCTATATCTTTCTCTGACATCCCCTGCGCTGTCCTCTTCTTCGTCAGGTCCAGGAGCTGGCGCGCCTTTTCGTAATCCTTTGTCAGCCTGGCGATATCCATATTCGCGGCGGCAAGCTGTTTGTTGTACTCCTCGTTCTGCTGGAAAAGTTCTTCTCTCTCATGCTTAAAAGTATTTATTGCCCTCTGAAGTACGACCCGACCCTGGCTTATCCTTTTTGGAATAGAGCCCTTTACGGCAACCAGCTCCCTATTGGCGCCTTCGAGCTCCTCGCTCAAAGATATCTTCTCATCGTGCAGCCTTGAAAGGTCTTTTGTGGCCGCGCTTACCTTTTGCGCCAGGTCCTCGATCAGCGCGTCCTTCTCCTTTACGGCCGAAGAGAAATTATTGTAGGTGGACCTTTCTTCCTCAAGCGCCTTTTCGGTGGCCTTGAGCGTCGCCTTTACGTTTTCGAGATCAGCCCTAGAGAGTGACAGCTCATCCTCTGAAGCGCTCAAGCGCTGCTCTGCCTCCCATTTCTTGTTTTCCAGTATCGTCTTAAACTGCTCGGCCTCGCGCCTCTGCTTCTTTAGCACCACCGCTTCTTCTTTGAGCGCTTCTAAGCTCTCCTGGAGAGGTGCCTTGGCCTGATTGGTCCTCACATCCAGATCTCTCTTAAGCGCGTCCAGCTCATCCTGCAGCCCATCTCTCTCTGCCTTTAAGGTGTCCTTCTCTTCTCTCTCTCTGATAAGTTCGGACTCGCCGCGCTCAGATCTCACTTTCAGGGTTTCTATCAACAGCTCCTTCTCTTGCAGGTCTTTCTTTAGTTCAGCATCTAATAGAGGTACTATCTCGGACTCATCGGAGAAGCCGGTCAGTGTCGTTGGCCGCGAAGGAGGTATCTTAAAGAGGTTTATAACCACATATAACAAGACTACCGCCGCAGCGGCAACACTTCCGTAGACTACAAAGCTCAAGCTCATCTCTTTCCCTCTGTTATATATGCTTTATACTATCATTTTACTGCAATCTAGCGCTAAAGACAACTCTTTTTTAGATCACCCCTGGCGATTCTTATCGACCGCCTCAATAAGCGTATTTATCTTATGCACAAAACCCTTCAGGTCATCATTGTTTCGCGTCTTTATCCTGACCGTATAATCGCCGGCTATCGCTCTGTCTAATTCCTTCTCGAGGCGCGGTATGGGCCCGACTATCCGGTTCGAATAGACGAGCGCAGCGCGTACGATAAGATATAAAATAATCGGGGCTGTGAAGATAATGCCCATATTCACCTTTCTCATCGCGGGAACAAGCGTAACAGCCACTGCCTCAGGGATGAGCATCTGTGTGAATACAGCGTGGTAGATATAGTAATACAACGCCGCCATAAGCAGTATAAGCGGGATCACGACCAAACGAGTGTAGCGAAACTGGATCTTTCTGTTAACAAGGTAACTTCGACGTTTTAGCTCGGACTTCATTTTTTCACCTCTCGGTTTTATTAGAGCTCTTCTGAGCCCACTACCTCTATTGCGTCGAAATACGACTCCGCGGCGGTCTTTGAGCTATCTGCGTCGCACATGATAGCTATCGCCCCGGCCTTTCTAGTGGGTTTATTCCCGAATGCCGCTGCGTAATCATCGCATAAGTTTCGCGTCTCCATTGCCCACTCACCATCTGCATTCCCGCCGCTCCTGAGAACGATGATCTTTACATTATCTCCGTATGGGCTGCTTATAATAGTCCCCACGGGCAGGCTATCACTCCAGACATATTCGAGAAACTGCGAATACGAGAAAGTGAAATAAGGAAATATGACATATACCCGCGCCGCGTAATCATCCATATCTTTGTCTGTCTTCGCTCCAGAGAGATCGGGAAATCGGGTGACCTTCCACTTCCATTTAAGTATCTGGTGTTCATTGATGTCGAATCTCATCTTATAATATAAAGCAGAGCAGGCCTTATCGCTGAATGCCCTGACGAACCCATCATCTTCGAGATTCATCAGCGTATAATCGACCTCTCTATTGAGAACCATTCTCTGCCATTGCTTCAACGCGTCCGGGTAGTCAAAAGGGAAAGATTTGAGAAAGGCGGCACTCGCGTAAAGCAGAGAAGATGATATGAATATCAGGCCCAGGATATAGCCGCATCTTGAAAATAGTCTCGTTATCTTGTTGATCTGCATCTATTTCGGCGTGACTTCCGCGCTCCCTTGTAAATATATAGTCTTTCCGAATATGCGGTCTACTTTGCCGCTGAAACTGACCCGTTGTCCATTCACAAGCTTCTCTACGACCTGCGAATTAGTGCTGCCATCCGGTATAACGACACATACGTCGCCTTGGACCCTGCTGGCCAGCTTTGATTCGTCGTATTCTTCAACAAGGTGTACTTCATAGGCATTTATCGAATCGGCTTTTCTTATCAAAAAGACATATCCGTCACCGCTTATTATTCGCCTTAGGAACTTGTTCTGGATCGCCCTGACCTTATCGTAAGAACCACCGCCCTCTAAGGTATCGCGCATTTCGTTAAATGCCCAGTCTGCGCGCAGTTGAGCCTGGCTCAGCGCGAATAAAATCATAACAACAATAAGGCTTTTTACGAAAATGGGTTTCATATTTTGGCCAATAGGTACTCCGCCTCGCAAACCATACGCTTATTAAAATAATGGCAATTACAATATTCCCCACAGGAATTCATAATTGCCGGTTATTCGCAGCGCGTTTTACCATATACTACTATATATTATCTCATACTATATAGCAAAAGTCAAGTATTACGCGGAGCTAGCCTCAAGCGACATCTCCCAGGAGTTTTTTTAGCCTGGACTTTTCGCTCTTTATACCTTTTAGGGTCTGGCGCAAGAGGACATTCTCATGCTCATATTTGCGGAGCTGCTTCTCGAGCTCCTCCTTCTGACTGTTCAGCTCAAGATGATCTACCTTGACCGTATCCAGCTCCTCCTGCATATCTTCTCTGGCATGTTTTATCCTGGTCGGGATAGACTCTGTGACGTTACCCAGGTCCCCCCTGAGAGAATCGACCTTCTCCTCAAACAAATCACGCTCTCTCCTTAGCGACATGAGCTCTTCAGCGAGAGAAGCCACTTTTTTCGTCAGGTGATCTATGGTCGAATCTTTCTCTTCCATCTCCGCCCTTAGCGTGCCCCGATCCGCCTTCGCGTCGGCTAGCTCTCCCTTCAGAAGGTCTCTCTCACTCTGCGCGGATGACGCAACCCTGTTCAGCTCTTGCTCCCGGCTCTGCAGAGAAGCCTTTTCCTCGTAAATGGCCTTCAACTGCTCACTTAATGACGCGGCAGAATCTCTCGCTGCGGCAAGGTCCCCCGTTGCAGCCGAGAAGCTCTCACTGAGGGCATCGAACTCGGCGCTTCTCTTTCTCATTCGCTCTTCCGCTTCATGAAGGGCGGCTTTAAAGGACTCGTTCTGGGCGCGGTATGTCCCAGATTGAACTAAAAGCTCGGCCCTATCCTCTTTTAGTACATCGATCACCTTCTGAAGAACGATTTTTGCCTCGTCTACTTTAGCAGGTATGGAATCCCGCACAGTTGAAAGATCCTCTTTCAGAAAAGCTATCCTCGCCTTTAGCGATAGATTCTCCTCTCTCGCTATTTCGCAGTCCTTGAGCGTGGCGTCTCTTTTCTGGGCGATCTCCTCTATGATCGAATCTTTTGTCTTTCCGCTCTCCACCACGTTCTTCAATTCCTTCTTTAACAGAGAGGCCTCCCAAGCGAGGTCTGAGTTTTCGGCTTTCACATTCCTAATATCGCTTGTGACAGCATCCAGATTCTGAAAGAGCTCCTTGACTAGCGCCTCTCTTATGAGTCGCTTCTCGTCCGATTTGTCAAACTCTCTTCTCGCCAAGGCCGCTTCGTCATTAATAAGCGTGAGATCGCTGCGCAATGAATCGTTCTCTTCTTTGAGGGTGGCCTTTTCCTGCTCTAACTTTGCGGCATCCTCTTTAAGCGCCTCGATCCGTTCAATAAGGGGGGTTTTGGCTTCATCGACCCTTTCGGGGATCGAGTCATTTACGGCTGCCAGTTCGGCCTTGAAAGAGTTTATCATCTCTTCAAGCCTGGCCTCATTGTCCGCATGTATGGCAAGTTCGGCTTTGGCGTCTTTGGCCGCCTTAGCATTAGCGGACATCTCCGCCTCTTTCCCACGTAAAAAGGCTGCCATCGCGGCAAGCGACTCCTTCTCCTCATTCAGAGCTGTTTTGCTGGCTGCCAGCCTATCCTGCACGGCCTTGAGCTCGGACTCGAGCCGGGGGGCTTCTGCCATAAGATGGCCGGAACCCGGGGCGAAGAGGTGCCTGCTCGTTTCGGTAAGCTTAAACATGCTTATAATAGTAAATATAAGCCCGGAGATAAATATGGTCAATCCTGTCCACACTATGATCGTCATCATAAGCTATAGTCTCTCACAGATTGCAGCGCCGTAACTATTAATCATGGTTGCTGGAGTCTTTCTCCCAGTACTATTATAACTCTTGAAACCCTTTTTCGCAAGAAATACTGTCATAAGAGTTTTTTATTGAAATCTTATGAAGTACCTTGTATACTCTTTATTATGGATAAAAAACTGATACTGATAATCGATGACGAACCAGATTTTGTAAGAACGATGCGGTTCTATCTTGAGAAGTCCGGCTTCAGGATCATTACAGCCTCAAATGGAAAAGACGGCGTAGAAAAGGCCAGGATGAAGCCTGATCTGGTCCTGCTAGATCTGAAGATGCCCGGCATGAGCGGCCACGAGGTGAGCAAGCTCCTAAAAGAGGACAAGATCACCCACGGTATACCGATCGTAATGTTGACATCCCAGAGCGAGACGATAGACAAGGTTGAAGCGCTCGAGATGGGCGTAGCGGACTACATCGGGAAGACATTTCCTTTGGAAGAGATACTCGCCAGGATAAAAGCGGTTTTAAGGGATGGCTCGCCAGACTCCCTCTCCCTGGCTGCCAAAGAGAGGGATAAGAAGATATTCGATCTTAAGTACGCCATCGCCCACCGGCTTATCAGGACATCTTATCAACCCATCGCTGATATTACCTCAAAAGGTGTGCTGGGGTTTGAGGTCACGCTCTCTGGGCCGCAAGGAACCCCTTTAGAAGATAGGGGTGCGCTATTAAATGCTGCTCTCGAAGGCGGGCTCATTCCGGACCTGGAAAGGCTATACCATCAGCTGGCCTTACAAAAGTCCAGGCACTTTATGCAGGGAGATATAATATTCATGCGCGCTGAGACGTCTATGCTCAATACGGAATACTATAAAAATATAGAGTTCTTAAAAGATTCTCCGATTGAACCAGCGCAGATCTGCCTGTTGCTTACAGAGCGCGACTGCGTGAGAGACATGGCAAAGATGACCGATGGGCTCCGTGAGGTCAGAAAAAAAGGCGTCAAACTCGCGGTCTGTGACGTAAACGCCGATTATCATAGCATGAAAGCGATAGAGGGCCTGGGGCCGGACTATATAAAGATCGACCTGGCCCTCGTGCGCTGCATCGATATAGACAATGTCAAGAAGAACCTGGTGCGGGCCTTATCCGATCTCTCGAAAAATATCGGCGCTTCTCTCATCGCGGACGGCGTTGAAGCGGATTATGAATGCGAGACCCTCATATCTCTAGGCGTAAAATATGGCCAGGGGCGCCTTTTCGGCATCCCCTCAGAAGATATTTAGGGTCAATCATCTCAATATGTCCAGCATTGTCGCATGTATCTTCCCGTTTGACGCTACTACAAACCCGCTTTTGACAGGGTCCACGGCTTGGCCCCGCCTATCTGTTATCTTGCCGCCGGCCTCCTCGATGATTATCTTTCCCGCCGCGAAATCCCAGGGGCTCAGGTTGAACTCCCAGAAACCCGTAAACCGCCCGCATCCCACATAAGAGAGGTCAAGCGCAGCGGCTCCAAGCCTCCGTATGCCTGTTATATGTCTCAAGAAAAACTTCTTTATCCACTCGAGGGTCCCTGACATATCATCCGCCCTGTCGTAATAGAATCCCGTAGCGAGCATCGACTTCTCCAATTTATCTATAGGACTGACAGAGATCGGCCTATCGTTCAAGAATGCCCCTTTACCTTTTTCCGCGCAGAAGAGCTCGTCTCTGTTTACGTCGTAAACGACGCCCAATATAACATCCTTGGCCCTGGCCAGGGCGATAGAGACACAGAATATAGGGATCCCATACGCGAAGTTATTGGTCCCGTCAAGCGGGTCGATTATCCACGTTAAGTCCGATCCGGTTGCCGGATATATCTCTTCCTCAGCGAGAATATTATGGTCGGGACAGGAATCCCTTAAGACCGCTACTATCCTCTTCTCCGCTTCTATATCAGCGACGGTCACCAGGTCGAATGGAGATGACTTGGCCTTGGCGGTTATCTTCGTGCCAAAATATTTTTTATGGACCTCTCCGGCTTCCTTCGCTGCCTTTTTAGCCAGATCTAAGTAGTCAATCATGCTTTAAAAAATCCTTAATATATTTTAGCATTACAGATGAGTCATATGGTTTGAGCAGATACACGCTCAGGGAAATACCCTTTATCTCTTTAGATTCTTGCGGCGTGGAGTAAGCGGTCACGAATATTATCGGGATCTCACTTGCCTCCTTGGAGCTTCTTATCAGCTTGGCGGCGCCTATCCCTTTCTTTTTATAAGGGAGCCTCACATCCATGATTATCAGATCCGGCTTCTCTTTAATAGCCATATCAATGCCTTCAGCGGCGCTAGGCGCTTCGATGACTGAATACCCTGCCGCCTCGAGCTGGGTTTTCTCTATTAAGCGCTGGTCCGCATTGTCTTCGACTATCAGTATCCGCTTCTTCACGCGCGAGTCTCCAACATAGTCATATTATCAATTCGCTATCGACAGCTTCCCCTTGCTATCGGCGACAATAATGATCGTCCCGTTTATATCAGTCCTGAGGGTCTCTATCTTCATCTGTGCCAATCTACGCGGGACGGTTCGAGAGAGTTTTCCATGAGGCGTATCTTCTTTAGCGAAGATAACGGCGATCTCCGGGTCGACTGCCTTTAGAAATTCCTTGGATGTCGCGTCCGCATAACCGTGATGACCGACCTTCAGGATATCGGCCTTTAGCGGCACCCCTCTCTCCAAAAGACCTTTCTCGACACCCTGCGATATATCGGCGGTGAAGAGGCACCTGAACTCCCCGAATTCAAGCATCAAGACGAGAGAGTTATCGTTCCACTTATTTGAAGCGGCGCCATCCGCCGGCCACAGCGCCCTGAATGTAACCCCATCTAGCGTAAAGATACCACCTTTGTTTAGAGCGGTATAGTTACCGTGTGCCCTGGCAAGTTTGCTATACCATCTGAGCATATCACTGTCGCTGAGTTCCTGGCCATTGTCGAAGACGTGGTCGACGCTTATCATCTGCATGACAAAAAAGGTTCCGCCGATATGGTCTGCGTGGGGGTGGGTCAAGAAAAGCGCGTCTATAGATTCGATCTTGTTCGACCTCAGATAGTTGACGACCCTAAGGCCTGTTATCAGGTTCCCGGTATCGATCAATATGCTGTTTCCGGTCGGCGTCCTTACCAGCGTAGCTTCCCCCTCATCTACATCTATGAAATGGATCTCTATCGCGTCCGGCGCACAAAAGACATTAGAGCATATTGCAAAGAAGAAGGCCGATACAACGATACAGAGACCGAAAATGGGCGCGAGTCTCGGGTGCTGCACCCTCATATCTCCGCCTCAAGGGCATTCACGAGTTTCTCTATATCTCCAGCGATCTTGGCCGGGAGGGCCTTTGTGACCTTAAGCTCTGTCCTCAATGTCTTTATAAGACTTATGATCCTCCTGATCTGCGCGGTCCTCCTCTTCTTCCAGGCCTCCTCGGGAAGTAGCTCTTCCCGGCTCTTTATCAGCTGGGTGATATCTTTCTTGACCTCGCCCGCCTCCCTGCCGCTTTCCAAGACCTTCTTCTTAATACTGTCGTAGTCCACCTTATCAAGGCCCTTGTTCTTGCTCGCGAGCCTGAGAAGGTTTACCGATTCATAGGTAGGCACTGTAGATGTGGGGGCCTCTTCATTGCGGTCTTTCTTGAGATAGTCCGGGTCTTCTTTTTCCAGGAAATAGTACGACTTTAGAAGCTTAAGCGCCGTCTGCTTGCGTATGCCTATCTCTTTAGCCGTATACGCGTCAAAGGTCAGATATCCCCATGCCTTATAGAGCTTGTCTTTCCACACCGAATAAAGTGACTGGCCGAAATCTATCCACGATGTCTTGAAAGACTTGGCGCTATTAAGCACCTGGTGCCTCACCGGGTCATCTTCCAGCCCGGCCATCCTCTCCTCCATCTTCGCGATGCTCTTCGTCTTGATGCTCATATCTATGCTCTGCCTCCTCTTATGTTTCCCATATTGTAGCACATGCCGCGGAAGTGTCAACACCAGCAACACATATAAACGCTGTCGGGGGCCCACCTCCGCTTATCTTTGCGAAGCGCTACTGTGTACCTGCCTCCGCTCGTCGCTCGCAAAAGGAACGGCCTTTTGCTCGCTGTAGCGAAAATCGCTTAGTATGCTACAAAGCATATAATCTTGGAGGCGCGAAAGAAGTCTAAGCGATTTTCGATATTCGCTCCGGCAGGCACACAGCAAGCGAGTGAGCGCCGTTATCGTTGCGTTGTTCTGCCATAGCAAGACATAGGGCGTTTTGAGCTTCTGGTTTACATGCGTGAGGCTCAAAACGTAAGTCCGAAAGAACGGCTAAAAAAATAGTCGAGCAAGCAACACCGAAAAGCTTAGTATATAGGATGAGCCTTGACTTTGGTGGGGGTCTGCGATAATCTAGGCGCATGAGATCACATTACACCATACCTTTCTTCATACCTCACGAGGGCTGCCCTTTCTCCTGCATATTCTGCGACCAGAACAAGATAACCGGGCAAGCGGACGCTGTCAAGCCGGGCGGCGTGGCCCCTAAGATACGTTCTTACCTGAAGACTATCCCCAAGAAGGGCGCGCGTGTGGAGGTCGCCTTCTTTGGCGGGTCATTCACAGGGTTGGGTAAAGACCTCCAATGCTCTTACCTGGAAAAGGTAGCGCCGTTCTTAAGATCGGGGGCCATCGATGGTATTCGCGTATCTACAAGGCCTGATTTCATCGATCTCGAGACGCTCAAGATGTTAAAAAGGTACGGTGTCAAACGGGTCGAACTCGGAGTCCAGTCTATGTCTGAGAGCGTCCTGAAGAAGGCCCTGAGAGGGCATACGTTTCAGGACATAGAGAGAGCCTCGAGCCTTATACTCAATAGCAGATTGAGGCTTGGCCATCAGCTTATGATAGGCCTGCCCGGAAGCACGCTTCGGCATGAGATCGCAAGCGCCATGAAGTCTATCAGGATGGGTGCCTCAGAAGTGAGGATATACCCGCTGGTAGTCATCAAAGGTACGCCTCTCGAGAAGATGTGGAAGAGCGGGGCCTATATCCCCC
>JBDRDE010000055.1:0-3105 GCA_043821065.1 Candidatus Omnitrophota bacterium | reverse complement strand
GTCCCGCTATCACTCTAAGGGTCGTGGACTTGCCGCATCCCGAGGGTCCGACCAGTACAAGAAACTCCATATCCTCTATTTCGAGAGTGATGTTCTTTACGGCGTTGACCCCGCCCGGGAAGACCTTGTTTACGTTCTTTAGTAGGACTCTTGCCATATCTCCCTCTTTTAAAAAAACTTCTAGTAAAATTACTACTCTGTATAAGTTATGTAGTATATCATTATACTATCAAATAAGCAAATAATTTATGGGCTACTGGGAATACTCCAGGATCCTGGAAATAGTATTTGACAGCTCTTTTCTATCGATAATGATGTCTATAAGACCATGTTCAATAAGAAATTCTGATTTCTGGAATCCTTCAGGAAGTTTCTGCCTTATCGTCTGCTCAATTACGCGCGGCCCGGTAAAACCTATAAGCGCTTTTGGCTCCGCCGCTATTATGTCACCCAGCGAGGCAAAACTCGCCAGGACCCCAGCCATGGTCGGGTTGGTAAGCAGTGATATAAAAAGAAGCCCCGCTTTACTATGTCTCGCCAACGCGGCTGATGTCTTGGCCATCTGCATAAGAGAGAGCATTCCCTCATACATCCTGGCCCCTCCACCCGATCCGGATACTATAATAAACGGCAGGCGCGATGCCGTGGCCTTCTCCGCAGACCTTGTTATCTTTTCACCAACAACGGCCCCCATAGATCCCATGATAAACCTCGAGTCCGTCACGCAGCAGATCACGTCATGTCCGCCTATAGAGCCCTTCCCCGCGATAGCGGCGGATTTCATGCCGGTGGCGATCTGGTCTGATTTCAATTTATCTTTATAGGTCTTGGGCCCGGCAAAATGGAGGGGGTCGGCCGACGTTAGATTCGCGTAGCATTCTTCGAAGCTTCCACGATCAAAAAGGTACTTTATCCTTTGTTGCGCGGTTAGAGTGAAGTGGTAGTTGCAGCCCGTGCAGACCCTGAGGTTCTCTTCCAGCTTCTTGTTGAATATGATCTCGCCGCAGTCCGGGCATTTGGTCCATAGACCGTCGGGGATGCTCTTGCGCTTGGCTATCTTGAATACCCTGTACTTCGGCTCATTACCGAACAACGGCATTAGCTCACCTTGAGACCCAAGAAGTCTTTAGCTATATCCACGGCTTCCGCGGCGCTGCTGCCGTAACCATCCGCTCCTATTTCTCGGGCAAAGCCTTCCGTTATGGGCGCGCCACCGATCATTACCTTTACCTTGTCCCGCAAACCGCTCGCCTTTAACGCTTCCAAGGTGAGCTTCATGGCTCCCATTGAGGTGGTAATAAGGCTGGACATGGCCAGAATACTGGCGCCGCTATCCCTTACCTTCTCAACGAATTTTTCCGGAGCAACGTCTATGCCGCAGTCCTCTATCTGAAACCCCGCGCCCTTGAGCATCATCATAACGAGGTTCTTGCCTATATCGTGCAGATCCCCTTTTACCGTACCGATGATCACCTTTCCCACGGGTTGGACACCCGCTTCAGCGAGATAGGGCTCGAGTATGCTCATGCCTGCGTGCATCGCATCTGCCGATATCAAAACTTCCGGTATAAATATTTCGTTATTCCTGAATTTTTCACCTATGACACCCATCGCCGCTATTAAGCCTTCGTTCAATATCTCTTCCGGGCTGGTTCCGCTTGTAATGAGCCTCTTTACCTCGGCTGAGAGCCCCTCAGCGTCGCCTTCGAACAGCAAATTTTTTAACACGTCCATTGCAACACCTTTCAGTTATATTTTTCACCCCTTACCTCTTGACCCTTGCCCCTTGACCCTACTATGTCATTTTCATGCTGATAAAATACCAATCCACTCAGCGGTTTGGGGTAAAAGTAAGTGGTCTTCCGCGGCATCCTGTCGTGCGAATGGGCCACATCCTTTATTTGCTCTATCCTTGGAGGATTGAGGAAGAACGCGATCTCGTAATTCTCTTCATCAACAAGCTTTACCGCGTGATCGGTCTCCCTAGTATATACTATATTATCTCTTTTTGCCACATTTTCTTTCACTTTCAGTACGCGGTCGAAGATCAGCTGATGCAGGATGGTCACATCGAGACACTTCCATTGGTAATGCTTACCCTCGGCGATAAAGTCGTCCAGGGTCTTCTTATCTTTCAATGTGAGGGTAAAGAACCCGCCTTCCTTATGATACATCCCATAAGTAAATCCGCCCTTCGAGCCACCTTCTATCTTTGAGAGCATGGCATCTTTTGACGGTGAGTTCTCTACCGAAAAATACTCGCCAAGCCCCTCCAACGCCTTCTTGATATCCAACCCCTTGACCGACCTTATCACCCTATGAGTAGAGAGGACGGTAAGGGCTTCCGGGTTTAAACTAGAGAAATGGACCATGAGGTAGTCGTACGGCGCCTCTTTCTCCGCGGACTTTCGGCGCTTGCGCATCCAGTCACGGTAATTGAGGGATACCTCATACCTGTGGTGGCCATCAGCGATAAGTATCTGCTTTTTCTTCATAAGATCTGCCACACGACCGATCGTCTCGGTGTCGACCAGGCGCCAGATCCTGTGAGCCACGCCCTCCTTTTCGACATCTATAAAAGGGTCCTCAGATATACGCTTATTGAGCAAAGCTATGACGCCGGAGTCTCCATCCTCGAAGAGAGCATATATCGGGCTCATGTTAGTCTTCGTGGCCTTGAGAAGCTCGAACCTATCTTTCTTGGGTTTAGGAAAAGTATATTCGTGGGGCAATACCCTGCTCTTATGCGGGTCTTCTATCTTAAGAAGCGATATAAATCCTAGGCGGGTCTTGAGCTGCTCTTTAAAAAAGTACTTCTGCTCGTAAATATACATAGCAGGCTTATCATCCTGCACTAAAACGCCTTCCTTGAGCCAATCCGTGAGAAATTCCCGGGCCCTGGTATATCTGTTATTGGACGCTGTATCCGTGGCCTGCGTCTTGCCCAGGATGAGGCGTATTACATTCTTCTCGTGGATCGAGTAGTACTCCTCCTGCATCTTTTCGGATATGACATCATACGGAGGCGCGACGACTTTTGAGATGTCGTCGATCATTCCGAGGTTGTATAGGACGCCTTTAAAAGGCTCTATCTTGGCCATATCA